>CBDUCD010000170.1:0-6402 GCA_965365535.1 uncultured Rhodothermales bacterium
GTGAAGTTGAGGTAGCGCTGCCGGAAGTCGGGCGTCTTGAAGCCGCTGCCCACGCTGGCGCGCAGCCGCAGCGCCGGCAGGGGCTTGACGAGCAGGGCGGCCTTGGGCGTCAGCCGGCTGCCGAACTCGCTGTGCCGGTCGTAGCGGCCACTCAGCGTCACGTCCAGCCACGGGCGCGCCGCCCACTCGTACTCGCCAAAGCCGTAGCCCTGCCACGTGGCGCGGCCCCGCGTGTAACGGTCGCTCTCGACGCTTTCGCGGATGGCGCCGCCGCCCGCGTACACCACGTGGCGGGCGCCCAGCGTGGCCACGAGCTGCGCCTCGCCTTTCTGGTAGCCCTGCCGAAAGCGCGACCGGTCGAGCACGGCGCCCGTCGCGGTCTCGGCGGTGTTGAGCAGCGTCCGGAAGCCCGCCGCGTAACCGTCGGCCTCGACGCGCAAATGGGACGACAGGCGGTGCGTCAGCGACGGCGCGATGCTCCACTCGCGCCGCCTGCCGGTCTCGTCGTAATCCGTCGAGCCGAGGGCGAACGAGCCGTCCTGGTCGCGCGTGGCGGCGTGGGCGCGCACGTCGAGCCGCGTTTGTTCGGCAAGTTGGGCGTTGAAGCGCGCGTCGGCGCTGTAGTCGGTAAAGGCGGGCGAGGTCTGCCCCGTCGTATTCGGGTCGAGGTCGTAGCCTGCCGACGCGAAGCGGTCGCCGCCCAGGTGCAGCCCCCAGCGGTCGCGCCCCGCCTCGACCGACAGGCGCGCGTCGCTCGTCTCGAACGTCTCGTAGCGCAAGCCCACGCGCCCGCGCAGCCCCTCTGCCGGGCGCCGCGTGATGAGGTTGACGACGCCCGCGAGCGCGTCCGACCCGTAGCGGCTCGACGTGGGGCCGCGCACGATCTCGACGCGCTCCAGCCCGGCCACCCCCAGCCGGTCGAGGTCGAGCAGGCCCCCTTCACGGCCCACGACGGGCTCGCCATCAACGAGGATGAGGGTGTAGTCGGGGTCGAAGCCCTGCACCTGCAGGCCCGTGCCGCCCAGCCCGTCCACGAGTTGCAGGCCCGGCTGCTCGGCCAGCAGATCCGACAAGCGGACGGCGCCCTGCAACCGGATCGCGTCGCCCGTGACAATCGTGGTGGGCACGGGCACGTCCTGCAACGCCCGCGCCGACCGCGTGGCCGTCACGACGACGGGCGCCAGGTCGTACCGGCGGAGGGAATCGGCGGCGGCACTACGCACCTGCCCACGGGCCGAAAGGGTACAACAAAAGGCCAGCAGGCACAGCGCGGCAATCCGCATGGGGACGGGGGTTAGTCTGGACTGAATCTAAACAGAACCTCCGCGCAACTATTGTCAAGCCCGGGTTAATAGCCGCCGAAAGCCCGGTGCGCTACTGCTCGGGCGGGCCGTCCACGGCGGCGAAACCCAGGGCTTCGAGGGCCGGGCGGTCGGCGGCGCGCACCTGCACGAAGTGGCGGGCAGCGTACGCCGGGCACGAGCACGCCTGGCACACGGCCAGCCTTTCCACTTCGACGCCCAGCATCTCGACGCGGGCGCGGGCCAGCATGGCCGGCACGTCGGGCGGCGTGTAGCCTTCGCGGGGCGCGCACTGCCGGCCACCCGAAAACGTCTGCGCCATCCACACGGCTGCCGTCGTGTCGGCGTCGGTGGAGGCGAGGGCGTCGGGCGCGGTGGGGCGGACGTGGCAGGCGGCCAGGGCCAAAACGCCACTGAGCAGCAGGATTCGCATGGAAAAAGGGGATGGGCGTCAGCGCGCGGGCGGCGCGGCGGTTTTGGGGCGGCGCCACAGCGGCACGGACGAGCACGGCTCGCCGTACAGGATTTTGCGGGCGATGGGCGTCAGGTGCGCGGCCACGCCTGCAAAGGCGCTCGTGGGCACGCTGCCGTTGCCGCACCCCTTCACCACGACGATGCGGTCGGCGTAGGGCTGCCAGTCGAAGGTGTCGAGGGCGCGGGCAAACGCCTCGCGCCGCGCATCGGCGGCCCGCCCGACGGTTACCGAAAGGGCGATGCCGTCGAGGTGGAGGGCCAGCAGCATCCACGCCCACGGCGGCACGATGGCGTCCGTCGCGCAGAACAGGGCCACGTGCTGCCCCTCGAAAACAGGCCAGTCGTGGGCGGCGGCGGCGGCGCGGAAGTCTTTCTCGCGCAGCACCAGGCCGCGGTAGAGAAAGGGCGACAGGTCGAACTCGGCGACGGGCGCGGCGACGAGGCCCGCCAGGTCGAGCACGCGAATGTCGCTCTGGGCGACGCGGTTGACGATTTCCATAGGGCGTGGGGTTGCCGCCGCAACGCGCCACCCGGCGTTCTAGTTGCCCGCCGGCGGGTGCGCTACTGGGTGAACGGCGGCCACCCCATCACCGAAATGCTGAAGTAGAACTGGCCCGCGCCAAAGGTGTCGCGCGTGCGGAACGGCCGCTCGGGCGTGACGACGCTGCCCACGCCCAGCCCGTCGAGGGCCTGGTGGCGCGTCCACAGCATCCCGGCGCCAAAGGTGACGATTTTGCTGACGGTGACGCCGGCGCCCAGCCCCACGGCGCGCACGTCGCTCAGCGGGTTGATGGAAAAGACGGGAAACCAGAGCGCCCGCCCCGTCTGCTCGCGCCAGTCCGTCCACGGCGTCGTCAGCGAAAGCTGGAGGGCGTAGCTGAAGCGGCGGTCGGCCTGGCCGGTCTGCCGCGCCACCGACGTTTCGCCGCTTTCGACGGCGCCGTAGGACGGGTAGTGGGCGCCGGGGGCCGCCAGCAGCGCCAGCCCCACCGCCGGGCGCAGCTTCCAGTCGGGCTGCGCGGTAAGGGTGAGGGTGAAAGGTTCGAGCACGGCGGCGCGCACGCGGTCGGCGTCGGCGGTGGAGGTGATGCTGAGGGTGATTTCGCGGCCCACGTCGCTTTTGATGCGCAGCGGCTCGGCGGGCCGCCACGTGCCCCGCGCCTCGACGGTGGCCACGGCGGTGGCCTCGACGGCGCGTGCCGCCTTGAGCGTGGCCGCCGCCTCGGCCAGCGCCGTCCGGGCGCTCGCCAGCAGCGTGCCGTAGCCCGCGAGGGGCGTTTCCTGGAGCGTCGCGGTGGCGTCGCCGCTGGTGGCCTTTGCCGCCGCGACGGCCAGCCCCGACAACTCGACGAGGGCGACCTGGACGGCGGCGTCGGCCTGGACGCTGCGGAGCGCCTGGTCGTAGGCGGGCAGGGCGCGCGACAGGCCGTCGTACGTCGCGGCCAGCCGTCCCACGGCTTTTAGCTGGTGGTGCACCAGGCGAGTTGCGCCGTCGGGCCGCGTGCTGGCCTGGAGGGCAGCGCCCAGCGCCGTTTGCAGCCGCGCGGCCACGCCCTCCACGTCTGCCGGGCTGGCCCGCATCTCGCCAATCGCCGCCGCCGTCGTCATCTCCACTTGCAGCAGGCTCATCTGGTCGCCCTGGCCGTAGCGGATCAGCGCGTCGAGCGTTTCCAGCGCCGCGCGCACGGGCGCCACCGTGCTTTCGAGTTTGCCCTTCAGCATCCCCTCGACCTCGCCGCGCTTTTGCTGCCACGCCTGGCGCGCCTCTGCCGCCTTCTGGCGTGCCTCTGCCTCGGAAATGGACGCCTCGTTTTGCCGGAGCGCGTCAAGAATGGCCTCGCGGTCGCCAAGCTGCATTTTCAGGTTGAAAAGCGTGATGGCGTCGTCATCCAACATCTGCTCCACGGGGCCGAGCGGGAGCGCTGCCGTCAGCACGTCCACGGCGTAGGGGCCGGCGACGGCGAGAAAGCCTTTCAGGTTTTCGGCCTCGGGCGAGGCCACGTCTTTGAGGCCCATCGTGTAGGCGTAGGCCGCCGTGTTGGTGCCGCACACCTCGACGGCAAAGCTTTTCTGCGGCGGCACGCGGATGGTTTCGCCGCTGCGCCGCACCTTGCCGCCGTAATAGGCCCGCCCGCGCAGGTGGTCAATGACGAGGCGGTTGCTGCTTTCGGGCGGCGGGCACGGCTGGGCGTGGACGCGGGCGGGGACGATGGCGACAAGCGCGACGAGGAGGAGGGACAGGCGTTTCATGGCGTCGGAGGCGTGGTAGGTGGTGGGGTGCCCCGTACTTCCGGGCTGCGAACGGGGGTACGATAACCCCTCCACAGCCCCCCGCGCACTCCCGTAATCACGCGATGCCCTGCCCCTACGCGGCGCGTTCCTGCCCGATGGCGCCGGCCAGCACGCGGGCGGCCTCGCGGCCATCGCCGGGGGCGTTGGGGCGGCCAAACGACACGCGGACGGTGGCGAGGGCGTCGGCGTCCGCGAGCCCCATCGCCGTCAGGACGTGGCTGGGGCGGCCCGTGCCCGAGGCGCACGCGCTGCCCGCCGACAGCGCGAGGCGGCGCGCACCGGCCATCAGCCGGGCAGCGGGCACGCCGGAAACGGTGACGCTGGACGTGTTGGGCAGGCGCGGCGCCTCGCGCCCGTTGAACCGCACCGCGCCCCCGACGGCGCCGGCCAGCACGCGCTCGAAACCGTCGCGGAGAAGCTGGAGGCGCGCCATCTCAGCCGCGCCCTCGTCCATCACGATCCGCGCCGCCGCGCCCATGCCCACGATGCCCGGCGTGTTGAGGGTGCCCGCGCGCAGGCCGCGTTCCTGCCCGCCGCCGTCCACGAGGGGCACGAGGGCGACGCGCGGCCCGCGGCGACGCGCGAAAAGGGCGCCCACGCCTTTCGGCCCGTAAAACTTGTGCGCCGAAAGCGCCAGCAGGTCGGCGTGGGCGGCGCTGAAGGGCACCTTGCCCGGCGCCTGCGTGGCGTCCACGAAAAAGAGGGCGCCGTGCTGCCGGCACACGTCGTAAAACGCTTCGGTGGGGTGGACGACGCCTGTTTCGTTGTTGGCGCGCATGAGCGAGACGAGCGTGGTGCCGGGGCGGAGGGCGGCGGCAAGGGCGTCGGGCGCGAGGCGCCCCTGCGCGTCCACGTCGAGGTAGGTGACCGAGAAGCCTTCGCCTTCGAGGGCCCGGTGCGCGTCGAGCACGGCGCTGTGCTCCGTGCGGCACGTGACGAGGTGGCGCCCCTTCTGGGCGTAGCGCCGCGCCACGCCTTTGATGGCGAGGTTGGCCGACTCGGTCGCGCCGCTCGTGAAGATGATTTCCGGCGGCGTGGCGCCGGCAAGGGCGGCCACGGCCTCGCGGGCGTCCTCCACCGCTTGCGCCGCCGCCCATCCCCACGCGTGCTGGGCCGACGAGGCGTTGCCATAGTGGTCGCTGAAAAACGGCAGCATCGCCGCGACGACGCGCGCGTCGGCAGGCGTCGTGGCGTTGTAGTCGAGGTAGAGAAGTGGCGTCACCGAGCGCGAAACGGAAGCCGGAAAGGTGGGTTTCTGGCCCCCTCCTGCCCTTTCCAACCCAGCCCCCGACGCCATGCGCCCTTTTTACCGCCTCGCCCTGCTCGTCCTGCTCGCCTTTACGTTTACCGCGTGCGACAGCAACGAAAGCGACCGCATCGTCGGGGGCGTTGACCTCGACAGGCTGTTTGCCGCGCCGACGGCAGCAGAAAAGGCGACCGTTCTGGCCGACTGGAACGCGCGCGACGTGGCGGCCCGGCTGGGCTCGGTCGTGCAGACGGACACGGCGAGTGGCGGCGGGCGCAAGTTCAACGTGGCCATCGTGCTGCACACCGTGGCCGGCACGCGGCAGTACGGCGCCATCCTGACGCCGCGCAGCGGCACCGGCACGCTGCCCGTCGTCGTGTACGCGCACGGCGGCGACGGCGGCACGTCGGTGGCCGAGGCCGCCACGCTGGCGGGCACGCTCTCGCCGCCGGGGCAGGACTTCGTGTGGGTGGTGCCCGCCTTCCGCGACGAGCCGCTCAAGTGGGGCAGCCAGACGTACCAGTCCGAGGGGCCGGCGAGTCCGTGGGATTACGACGTGGACGACGCCCTCGCGCTGCTGAACGTGGCCCTCGAAGGCCCTTACCGCGCCGACGCGGATCGCATCGGCGTCGTGGGCATCAGCCGGGGCGGCGACGTGGCGCTGCTGATGGCCGTCCGCGACAGCCGCGTAAAGCGCGTGCTCGACCTGTTCGGGCCGACGGACTTTTTCGGGCCGTACGTGCAGGCTATCGTCGAGGACGCCCTCGGCGGCGGCGACCGGGCGCTGCCCGGCTTCGACGTGCTCAACGCGCGCTTTATCCAGCCCCTGCGCGCGGGCACCGTGACGCCGGAGCAGATGCGCCTCGAACTGCTGCGCCGCTCGCCCGTCTATTTCACCGACCGCCTGCCCGCCGTGCAGGTGCAGCACGGCGCCGCCGACGACGTGGTAGATGTAAGCCAGTCGCGCCGCCTGGCCAGCGTGATGCAGGGCCGCCCGGGCTTCAGCTATTTCGAGTGGGCGGGCGGCGTCCACAACCCGCTTTCGTTCCCCATCAACTGGCTGGCCGAGGCGCAGACGTTTCTGGGCGC
>CBDUCD010000171.1:0-6379 GCA_965365535.1 uncultured Rhodothermales bacterium
CCGTCGGCGGCGTAGTAGTTGCCCACGTTGTCGGCCACCCACCACGCGCCGTCGCCGGCTTTGCTGCTGGTGTGGACGAGGGATTGCGGGGCATAACCCGTGTTGGTGATGGTGACGCGGCCTGCTGCGATTTCAAGCGACACCTGGGCGCGCGCGGCGGGCGCGGCGGCCAGGGCGAAAAGCAGAACGAGGGCCACGAGGTGCCGGATGGGCGTGACGAGTTGCCGAGACGTGCTCATGAGGAGGGAGAGTTTGGTTAGAGGAAAGACCAGTCATCGCGCGTCTCCACTGAGCGTAAAGGCCGCCCAGTAATAGGGATGGCGCAGCGAAGGGGTGGACAGCGCGTAGCGCTGCATCTGGGCGAGGGCCTCTGCCTTATCCTCCTCATCAAGCAAGGCGTTGTAAAAGTGCTCGACAAGCCGACTGCTGGCGCGGTCGCTGATGGGCCACAGGCTGGCCACGACCGAGGGCGCGCCTGCTGCCAGAAAAGCCTGGTTGAGGCCCACCCACTCGTCGCCCGGCGGCACGTCCGACTGGGTGCCGCTGCCCAGCGCCGTCTCGCACGCGCTCAGCACCACGAGGTAGGGCCTGTCGAGGCCGATCTGGCCCACTTCCGAAACCGTGAGGGCGCCGCCGCTGAGCTCCAGCCCCGACGCCCACGGGCGGCGCGGGTCGAAAAGGCCGTGCGTGGCGATGTGAAGGATGTCCGCCTCGGGCACGAGCAGGCGCAGGTTTTCGCGCGTGGCCTGGGCGCCAAAAAGCGCGTCCACGCGGATGGCTTTGATGCGGCCCAGGGCTTCGACCTCGCGGCGGGCGCCGGGCAGGCGGCCCGTGGGGTCGGCCAGGGCCACGACGCGGCGCCAGCGGCCCCGCGTCTCGTCGCCGCGCGCGCGCGTCAGGCAGAACAGGCTGGCCGAGGGCACGGTCGAGAGGGCAAAGCGCTGGACGAGAAACTGGCCCGTCGTGTCGCGCAGCGCGGCAAAAGGCAGGTAGTGCAGCTCGGCCTCGGGCACGATGGACAGGTGCGTGATGCCCGGCGGCAGGGCGGCCACGACGGGCGCCACCAGGTCGGCGTAGAGCTTCTGACTCGTCGGCTCCCAGCCCTGGCCGGGGCGCTGGTTGAGCGGGCTGATCTGCTCGCGGAAAACCGTCACGCCCTGCCGGATGGCGCGGGCGCTGGTGGGCAGCGCCACGACGCGCACCTGGCGGGCCGTAACGACAAACGCCTCGGCGCCGCCCATGCCCCTGCCGTCCGCGCTGCCAACGGAGTACATCACGAGGGCCTCGTCGGGCCGGAGAACGGCCTGGACGGCGGCGGCCTGGACGGGGTGCGACAGCGCGGTATAGACGCCGTCGGCGTCCAGCCCGGCGAGGGAGGCGCGGTAGAGCGAGTCGGCGCGGCCAAACTCGGAGCGGAGCTGGGCGGCGCGCACGCGGTCGGGCTGCCCGGCCACGCCTCTGTACACCTCGTCAATGCCCTGGCTGAGGGCCTGCTGGCGGCGCCGCGCCTCGGCCAGCCGCATCTCGGGGCTGCCGTCGTCGCGGGCGTCGCTGAGCGTCGTCGTGAACAGGTCGGCCAGGCTGCGGCTGCGGGCGCGCTCGGTAAAGTGGAACGCCTCGTCGGTGCGGCCCTGGAGCGTCAGAAACGCCGCGAAGTTTTTGTAGAGCAGCACCTTGTCCTGGATAAAGGTGGCGCGCTGGGTGCTGCCGCGCAGGTTGTCGCGCAGCGCCTCCACGACGGCGATGGCGCTGCGGAAGGCGCGCTCGGCGTCGGCGGCGTCGCCCAGCCGCCACGCGCACAGCGCCTCGCCGTGCAGCAGGTACCACTGGTGCGAGGGCAGGTCGAGGGCCGTCGCCTGGGCGAGGGCGTCGGCAAAAGCGGCGCGGGCGCCCTCAAGGTCCTCCTTTTCGTAGAGGTACGTGGCCTCGGCGGCGCGGATGAGAAAGCGCGCCTGCGCCTCGTCGGCGGCGCCGCGCACCGCGTGGGCGGCGTCGAGGGCCTGGCGCGCCGCGTCGAGACTGCCGAGGGCGAGGTGCGTCCACGCCTCGTTGACGCGCAGCGACACGCGCCGCGCCGGGTCGCGCCGGGCCGCGGCCACGCCCATCGTGAAGTAGTCGAGGGCGCGCTCGTAGTTGCCGTGGGCGTAGTAGATGCGCCCCAGCCCCTCGTACACCTGCGCCTCCGCCGCCGTGCCCGCCAGGGCGCGGTCGAGGTAGTCGGCGGCACCCGAGGCGTCTTTGAGTTCGAGCAGGGCCTGCGCCAGGCGCGTGCTGGCCTCGGCCACGCGCGCGGCGATGCCGGTGCGGCGGGCCTGTTCGAGGGCCGACTGGTACTGGGCGACCGACTGGTCGAAGTTGCCTGCCGCCGCCTCTGTATCGCCCAGCGCGATGCGGGCCGCGATGGCGGCGTCGGTAAAGCCGTAGCGGTGCGCCAGTTCGAGGGCTTCCAGGCCCACGGCGCGGGCGTCGGCGTGGCGGCCCAGCCGTCCGTAAAGCTGCGTCAGCGACACGCCGGCCTGAATCTGCTCGAGGACGAGCCCCTGCGCCCGCGCCGCCGCCTGGGCCGCGACGAGCGTGGCGCGGGCGTCGGAAAAGCGGAACAGCGACCACTCGACGGTGCCGCGCAGCGCCTGAATCTGGGTGGCGAGGCGGGGCGCGGCCTGCCCCTGCGCCGAGTCGAGCAGGGCGAGGGCGTCGCGGTAGCGCATCTGCTGGGCGCGCAGCGCGGCCATGCGGTAGCGGTTGAGGGCAAGCCGCTCGCCGTCGGCGAGGAGGCGCCCCTGCGCGATGGCCTCGTCGAGCATCCTTTCGGCCAGGTCGAGGTCGGTGCCGCGCTGGAGCAGCGCCAGGGCCAGGTTGCCGCGCAGCACGAGCGTGTTCTCGAACTCGTAGCGCCCCTCGGCCACGGCGATGCCCTGGAGCAGCGTCTCGCGCAGCCGGCTGTTCTGGCCCGCCTGGTAGTACACGCGGCCCAGCTCGCGGTACACGTCCGGCTCGTCGGGCGCCAGCGTTTCGAGGCGCAGCAGCAGCGTCTGCGCCGCCCGCCAGTCGTTGGCGGCCAGGGCCGTCAGCGCCAGCCCGAAGGCAGGCGCGATGCGCGTCGAATCCTCCCCGAGCTGCCGCTGCCACAGCGCCGCCGCCTTTTCCAATCCCAACTGGCCCGCGCCGTGCTCGACGACGAGGCGCACGAGGGCCGGGTCGAGGTCGGCAGCGGCGGCAAGGGCGGCCCACTGCTGCGGTGCCCTGCCGTCGGCGTCGAGCAGGGCCAGGGCGGCCTGCCGGTAGCGCGCCGTGAGCGCGTCGGGCGGGCGGACGGCCCGCAGCGACTGGGCGCACGCCTGCTGCTGCTGCCGCGCGCACAGGTGCCCCAGCCGCACGTAAAGCGGCTTGAGGTGGGGATAACGCGCCAGCAGCCTCAGCCCGTCCTCGACGCCCGAAGCCGACGTGTTCAGCTCCGACACCCACGTCCAGTATTCCTGGTACGCCCGCGGAATGCCCTCGTACGCCTGGGCAGGCCGGTTCTGGACAAGGAGAAAGCCCACGCCGAGGGCAGACAGCAGCAGGGCGGCTGCGGCAGCGAGGCGCGCGAGGGATGCCATCGGCATGCGGGGGGGCGAGGCGAGAAAGGCAGTACGGCAGGGGTCGTACTTCTTGTAGTACGCGCACTTTGGCCAAATTCAGGATCGCCCTGAAAATTTCGCGCTTGTCCGCCTCTGCCGGCGGGGCGTTAGAGCGGCGGCGCGGCCGCTGTGTACGGCAGCAGCCACGCGTACGCCTGCCGCACCAGTTGCAGCGCGGGCGCCTCGCCCCCTTCGGGCGGGGGCGCGGGCGGCACGGCCAGGCTTTCCACGGGCGCCGTCGCGGGCACGCCCATCCCGGTCCACACGTGGCGCGGCGGCGCGGCGGCGCCCAGCACCACGACGGCGCGCGTGTGGCTGAGGGGCCACGCCGGGCGCGTCGCGTACGCCGCGAGGGCCGTCTGCACGTCGGCAGCAAGGGGCATCAGCAGGACGACGGCGGGGGCGGGATAGCGGTAGTAGCGGCCCAGGTCGGCGTAGAGGTGGCCGAGTTCGAGCCACGCCGCGAGGGCTGCTTCGCCGCCGGCAAGGGCAGCGGGCGGCGCCACGACGAGAACGGCGCTGTCCGCCACGAACGGATCGCGCCCCGCCACGACGCCCGCGAGTACCGACACGCCGCCGCCCTTGCCGGGGTACGAAAGCGTGTAGCGAGGTGCCAGGGGCTGGACGCCATTGCGGCGCAGCCGCTCGGCCAGAAACGCCGACAGGCGAAGGGTGCGCGCCGCCGTGCCCGCCGTGTCGCCCGGCGCGGGGCGCCCTGCCGAGGCCAGCAGCCGCAGCGTCTGCGCGACTTCGTCGGCGTGCAGGCGGGGCGCGGCGGGCGTGCTGGGCACGTCGGGCGGGCGCGGCGCAAGGGCGCAACCCATCGCCAGCAGGGCCAGCACGAGTGGAAGGGGCAGCGCCCGGCGCGGGTGGATCATCAAAAGGGAGGCAGAGGTACAGGGCGGAGCCGCACGGCCCGGTGGACGGCGTGCGTGTACGCCTTGCCTGCGGTCATGTTTTTCAGCCTCTACCCGCACACGCGCCGCCTCCAGAGCCTGCTGGAACGGCTGCTGATCGTCTCGCTGGGAGGCATCGTGCTGGCCCTGCTGCTGGCGGGCATCCTGCTGCTCGTGCGCCAGACGCAGCCGCACGGGACGCTGCTGGGCCTGGGTGCCGGCGGCCTCGCGCTGCTCTACGGCGTCCAGGCGTGGCAGGCGCGGCGGCGCGTGCAGCGGGCCGCCCTCGAAGCCCACCTGCTGGCCCAGCCCCTCGACGCCCCGACGCTGGCCGCCTGCCTCGGGCGCGGCGATCACCTGTGGGGGCAGAGCCTCGTCGTGCGGGCGCTGCGCGTGGCCGGGGCGCAGCCGCCCCTCGGACGCCTGCGCCCCGACGAGCACCTCAGGCGCCTGCACGGCCTTTTCAGGCGTTTCATGGCGCCGCTGCGCCCCACGCTGCTGCGGCCCAACCTGCTCGGGGTGGCGGCCCTGCTGGCGCTGTGGATGCACGGCACCCTGCCGGACACCTCGGGCCTGGGCTACGGCGTCGTGCTGATGGCGGGCCTGCTGGCACTCGAAATACTCGCGGGCCGCACCGTCTGGCAGGCGCAGGACGCCCTCGACGGCCTCACCCTCGGCCTGGCCGACTGGATGCTCGGGCAGGCCGA
This sequence comes from uncultured Rhodothermales bacterium, assembly GCA_965365535.1. Lineage (GTDB taxonomy): Bacteria > Bacteroidota > Rhodothermia > Rhodothermales > BA12 > CBDUCD01. The sequence goes on from CBDUCD010000171.1 coordinate 5,224, forward strand.
CCTGCCATTTGCCCCGTCGCCACCCCCCTACCGGCACCAGCGGCTCTACCTCGACCAGCCGTGGACCTCGTCGTGAACGCCGCCAAAAGCCGCAGGGCAACCCCTCCACGCGGAAAGGTTGCCCTGCGGCGTCGTTAGCATCCGCCGTTTACCGACCGCCGGGGCGTATCGCCCGCGGCTCGCCGGCGCGCTGCTGCATGTGCTGCTGCTCTTCGCGGTTGCGGCGCAGCAGCTCGCCATCAGGCAGCGCCGGGCGCTGGCTGCGCTGGGCAAGCGAGTCCATCACGCGGGCCTCGAGCACGATGAGCAGCTCGCGCTGCGAGCGGATCGTCTGCTCGTAGCCGAACAGGTAGCGCAGCCCGAAAAACCAGCCCGGCAGGTCTTTGAGGTACGGAATGCCGCGCCGCACCTGCGTCTCGTCGGTCGAGTACAGGCCCGCAATCACGGTCTGCTCGCCGTCGAGCAGCAGCACCTTCGTCTCCGACCGGTTGCGGTCGATGATGGGCGTGCCCGACGACGTGGCGCGGCCACCCGACTTCTCGACAATCACGTCGAGGTGGATGTAATCCACGTTCGGCGCGCCCTCTTCAAGCGAAAGCGGCTCGCTGTAGAGCGTCGGCGTGACTTTCACGATGGTGCCCGTCTGCACGAACTGCGTGATGGTGTTACCCGAAAAGTCGCGCGTCTGGATGGGGATGTCGGAGCCGATCTGGATGCTGCCCTCGACGCCGCTCGTGACGGTAATCTGGGGCTGCGCCAGCGTGTTGCCCACGCCGTCGTCTTCGAGGGCGCGGAACACCTGGCTCAGCGTGGTGAAGGTGAGCTCGCTCGGCCCCGAAACGGTGCTGCCGAACAGGTCGAAAAAGCCTTTCGTGTTAACCGTGACGGGCGCGCCGTCGGGGTCGCCGATGTTCCAGTCGAGGCCGAGTTCGCGCGCCCGCGTCACGTTCAGGTCGAAGAGAAGGGCGTGGATCTGGATTTCGCGCGTGTCGAGCGAGACGGCCGCCTTGCCGCCGGTTTCGGCGCCGGGCTGCTGGGCCGCGTTCGTGCTCTGCTGGAGAAACACCTCGGTCTGCGACGCCGGCGCCGTCACGACGAAGTAGCGGTCGTTTTCGCGGTAGGTGAGGCCGTTGGCCTGGAGCACGAGCGCGAGGGC
>CBDUCD010000172.1:0-6372 GCA_965365535.1 uncultured Rhodothermales bacterium
GCGCGACGCGGCGCTCGCGGAGAGGTGGCTCGCCCTCTCGGCGGGGGCCGGCGACGAGAAAAACTCGGCCGTCGGGCTGTAATCGCCGCGTCCGCCCACGCCAATGGCGGCCACGCGCCAGAACACCGTCCCCTCACCTCCATGCAGCACGTGCTCGACGATGAGTGAGGTCATGTTGCCCAGCCGCGCGTTGACGAGCGGGCGGCTGAACGCTTCGTCGGCGGCCACCTGCACGTGGTAGGCCGTCGCGCCGGGCGACGCCTCCCACACCAGCTTCACGGCATCGCCGCGCACGGGCGCGCCCTGCACGGGGGCGACGAGTTCGGGAGGGACGGGAACGGTGCGCTCCATGGGCAAAAAAGCTTGGTGAGGCGGCAAAGATAGGGGTGGTGGGGGGTGCGGTGGTGAGGTTGTTGGTAGAGGGCGGCGGCAGGGCGGGGCACGGCGGGCGACCAGGGTTTGCCATCGCGTTTTTGCCCCGGCGGTTCAGCCAGGCAGGTCTCGGCCTCTCGCCCCACCACCCCGTTCCACCCACCACCTCGCTACCTCGCCTCCTCCTCCATCAGCCCGTCCAGGATTTCGCCCGCGATCTCGATAAAGTCGCGCTCGGTCACGATGCCGACGAGGTGGCCCTCGCGCACGACGGGGAGCGAGCCGATGGCGTGGGCGCGCATCAGGCGGATGGCGTCGCGGGTGGGCGTCTCGGGCGTGACGGTGATGGGGTCGGGCACCATGATCTGCCGCACGGGCACGAGTTCTTCCGAGAGGGAGGCGCGGTAGTTGGTCATGTAGCGCAGCAGGCTGCGGTGGCTCACGAGCCCCACGAGGCGGTGCTCCTCGTCCTCGACGAGCACGTGCCGGATGCGCTGCCAGTCCATCAAACACGCCACCAGGTCCACGATTTCGTCCTCGTGGACGGTGAACAGGTCGGTCGTCATGAAGTGCTCGACGCGCGTTTTGGCGAGGGTGCGGCTCGTGGTGCGCTCGCCGGCTTCGGCGAGGGGCCACTCGTGGACGGGGCGGCCTTCTTTCTGGCGCGCGATGGCGGCGGCCACGAGGGCGGCCATGCACTCGGCCGACGAACCCGTCGGGTTGGCGTCGCGGATCTGGGCGAGGCTGTCGAGGTGCCACTGCGCGCCCGTGACGCGCGCCCTCACGCGGTCGGCGATGATGCCGAGAAAGCGCTCGCGGTCGGCGTCGGCGATGCCGGCCTTTTCGAGCCCCTCGTGCGCGATGGGGAGCAGGTGCCCTTCGATGAGTTCGGGCGCGGGCAGCCGCAGGCCGTCCATCCACGACAGGCGGGCGCCCAGCCCCAGCCGCGCCGCCGAGATGAAGTTGGCCTTTACGTCGCTGAAACGCAGGTGCTGCCGCACGTCGCCGTAGCGCAGGGCCATGCCCGAGACGAGTCCGAACCAGAACGCCGCGTTGGCCACCTCGTCGGGCACGCTGGGGCCGGAGGGCAGAATGCGGTTTTCGATGCGCAGGTGGGGCGTGCCGTCGGCCACGCCGTACACGGCGCGGTTCCAGCGGTACACCGTCCCGTTGTGGAGCGAAAGCGCCCGCAGGCGCGGCGTCTCGCCCCGCGCCAGCACGGCAAAAGGGTCCTCCTCGGCGCTGTCGGGCGCCAGCAGCACGCGGAAGCGGGCGATGTCCTCTTTGTAGAGTTCGGCGACGCCTTTTTTCACCCACCCCGACCCGAAGTGGACGCGCGGGCTCATCTCGCGCAGGTACACGTTTGCCGAGCGCGTATCCACGGCTTGCTGGAAAAGGGCGATGCGCGTTTCGTGCCACAGGCTGCGCCCGAACAAGAGGGGCGAGTTGCACGCCGCCGCCAGCACGGGCGCCGCCACGGCCTGCGCGATGTTGTAGTAGGGCGCAAACGTGCCCGGGTCCACCTGGAAGTGCGTCTGGAAGCTGGTGTTGGCGCCTTCGAGCATCATGCCCTCGTGGCGCAGCATGAGTTCGTCGGTGCCCCGGATCTGGATCTGGCCCGCGCCGCCGCGCAGGTGCTGGATGGCGTCGTTGAGGGCGAAGTAGCGCGGCTTGGGCGTCAGGTTGTCGAGCGTCAGGTCGGACAGCGCCAGCGTGGGCAGGATGCCGCACATCACCACGTCGGCGTCCAGCCGCCCGGCCAGCCCGCGCACGTACGCGAGGCGCTCCTCTATGCCGGCCTCCATCTTGGAAAGCGCGTCGCCGCCGAAAGGCAAGGGGTCGAGGTTGAACTCGGCGTTGAAGCGCGTGAGTTCACTGACCACGTCGGGGTGCGTGTTGATCTCGAGCAGCTCCTCGATGATGGGCGCCGGGCTGCCGAAGCGATCCACGAGGAAAAGCTCCTGCTCGGCCCCGATGCGGCGGGTGCCCGTGTCGAAAAGGCCCTCCTCGATCATGTACTCGAGCGCCCGCACGTCCTGGATGAGCTGCCGGGTAAAGCGCCGCAGGTCGTCGTTGCTCTGGATGTGGGTTACGTGCTGGTCTCCCATAGCGGCAGGGGGGCTGGGTGGGGCGCGGGGACGCCGTTGAGGAGGGTTTCGACAAAGGGCAGCAAGGCGCGCTCGGAAAGCAGGCCCACGAGGCGCGTCCCCTCCAGCACGGGCAGCGCCCCGATGCGGTGGCGGGCCATGAGGCGCAGCGCGTCCGCGACGGGCGCCTCGGGCGTCGTGGTGACGAGGCCGCGCACCAGAAAGTCGGCGATGGGGCGGGCGGGGTGGTCGCCGTGGTAGTGGGCCACGAGGTAGCCCAGCAGCGCCGCCCGGTCCACGAGTCCGTCGAGCGCGTCGCCTTTTTGCACGAGCACGTGCCGCAACTCCTCGCCCGCCATGCGCCGCGCCACGTCGAAAGCGGCGTCGGTGGGACGGGCCGTGGGCGGCGCCGTCGCCATCAGGTCGGCCACGCGCGGAAAGGGCGGAAGAGGCATGGGGGTGAGAAGAGGGGCGTTGCAATGTATGAACGTTTTGCGAAGCCTCCGTCCGGTCACCCCTCTCGCCGCGCGCGTGCCGCTGCTCGTTACGCATTTCTCCGAAGCCTGCCCCGGGCGCGCTGCTTCCGGCGCACAGGGCGCGGTAGTTCTGGCGCGTCCAGTAGGGTTACGCGCCGGGCAGACCCTAACTCCGGGCTGCTGTGCGTAATAGATAGAGGAGAAGTACCCCCGATTATGCTACCGCTCTCCCAGCCCGTGCAACGCGCCCTCTATTACGTCGAGGCGAACCTGTCGGATGAAAGCCTCTCAGCCGAATCCGTAGTGCGCCATGTGGCGGGCGACCCCATCAATTTCCCCGCGCAGTTCAGGCGCGAGACGGGCTTTACCGTAAAGCACTACATCGAATGCAGGCGAATCGAAGTGGCGCAGCGGCTGCTGCGCGAAACGGACCGGGCCGTGGCGGACGTGGCCTTCGAGGTGGGCTACCGCTACCACGAGGTGTTTACGCGCGCCTTCAGCCGCACGGTGGGCATGAGCCCGAGCCAGTACCGCGCGCAGCACCGACCGGCGCGGGCGGATGGAAAACGTCCGGCGAAATGATCAAGGAAAAGTGTCAAGGCGAATCGTCAAGCGCGTGTGAAAGCGCTGCTGTACCATCATTCCAGCGCGCTGCCGACCCTCTTCTGGAGAGGGCTCCATCCATCTCCACATGAGGTCCCCCCGAATGCTCCACGCAAACGCCCACTCTCTCGCGGCTTCCCCCTTGGCACTCAGAGACACGTATCAGCGTGCCGTCGTCAGTCCAACTGACCTCTAAACGGACGGGGCGGAACGTGCTGCCCCGTCCGTTTCTCTTTTCGTACCTACAATGCGCCACATCTTTCTACTCCTCACTCTGCTGCTCGCCGGCTGTGGACTTTTCGACAGCGAAAAACCCGATGCACCGCTAACACGCCTTGTTCACGACGGCACGCCCTACATCCTCTCCGTGCTCGAAGCCACGCCCGACACGGTGCTGCATCATCCCGAAGTGTATGTCGGTCGCCTCTACGATCCTTTCGATCTCAAGTACGATCCTTATTCAGAATCTGAAACCATCGAACCGCTGAAGCGCATCTGGAATCCCATTCTGTCCTCTCAGGTGACCAACATGGCGGCGGTCATGCGCTTTCGGCCCAAACCGGACACAGAAGCCGAGGTGTTCGTAACAGGGCCGATGGGACATTCCTCTGAGCAGCGCGTCCGCTTCACACATGAGCAGAGTGGCGTATATGGAGACCTGGCGAGAAAACTTTCACTCAAAGAAGGAAGCACTTACAGGCTCGAAGTGACGCTGGCAGATGGAAGTCGTTATAGTGCGCAAACAACCCTGCCGGGGCGATCTTCGTGGCCCTTGCCTGATAGAATTGAAATACCAACCAAGCTGTATCGAGACGTAGATGGCTATTTGAGCGAGCGTGGACAAGGAGAAGTTTCTATATACACTATTCCCGAAAACACAGTGGCTTTAATTGAGAACTGGAACAGAGAGTTGCAGTTTGACCGATATATTTTCGGTCTATATCCAGAAGAGAAATTTCGTTTTCAGAGCCGGGGCAACTGGTGGCGCGCCCCGGGGAATGGCCAGCAGGCGCTCAGTAGTCCAGTTCCTGATACAAGGCCAGTGGAGTGGGGCGTCGATTTCCACGTAGAGACGAGGTATGATAGCCTGTACGAATACAAAGCGGTGTTTTTCCTTAATTCAGATATATACAGATGGTATAATCCGGTTTATCTGGAATACGGGTCGCCCGTGCATGACCCAATGTCAGATGTACAGCAACAGCATTACGATGCAGCCATGCGTCGAGACACGACATATCTGCCAAGGCTTTCCAACGTCCACCGCGTGGATGAGCAAGGGAAACCTTTGCCATATGCCCCAGGCGATGCCGTAGGTCTGTTTGGCGGATATTCGGCGCGGTTCCTACGAGTGACCCTCGTGCCCCTCCGTGAAGGCTACGACGCCTGCCGCTTGTGGCCCAGCACGCCATGCAAAACCGGCTCGTGAGGTGCGTCATCCCTAATTCCGGCATTCGGCGCGTTTCAGGTGTTTCTGTAGCAAAACGCGCTTTGCTTGGGCGGTCGTTTGACGCGACCGCTGCTGGCGGAGCATACAAGTACGGCTTCGTCCGTCAGTCCAACTGACCTCTAAACGGACGGGGCGGAACGTGCTGCCCCGTCCGTTTCTCTTTTCGTACCTACAATGCGCCACATCTTTCTACTCCTCACTCTGCTGCTCGCTGGCTGCGGCCTTTTCGACAGCGACAAGCCCGACGGCCCGCTCGCGCCCATCGTGCAGGATGGCACGCCATACATCCTGAGCGTGCTCGAAGCGACGCCCGACACCGTGCACCACCACCCAGAAGTGTATGTCGGGCGGGTCTACAACGCGCTCAGTTTCGACTACGACCCCTACCTCGACCCGCCGACGATTGAGCCACTCAAGCGCATCTTCCAGCCTATGCTGTCCTCGCAGGTGACCAACATGTGCGCCATGATGCGCCTGCGGCCCGAGGCAGACACCGATGCTGAGGTGTGGGTGGTAGGGCCGCTGGGCGAGGCCGGAGAAACCCGGGTGGCATTCACGCACGAGGCGGTGGGCGTTTACGGCGACGTGTCGCGGCGGCTGGTGCTGCGGGAAGGTTCGCGATACCGGTTGGAGGTTGGGTTGTCTGATGGGCGGCGCTACGAAGCTGAGACCGAGATTCCTGAGCGCGGCGAGTGGAATCTGCCGAGTCGGCTTGAGATTCCAACTAAGCTCTACCGTGAGTCTGATACGGGCATCATGAGCGAATCGGGTGAGCAAACACTTCCTTTCTACACGATTCCTGCTGGCGCAGTGGCGGTGTTCGAGAGTTGGAATGGAGAACTTGAATTTGACAGGATGCTTTTCGGGATGCATCCGGGCGAAAACTTTCGCTTTCAGAGTCGAGGTAACTGGTTGCGCGGCACGCTCGTAGGCCAGCACGCTATAACTTCCGACGACCCTTACGGATTTGGTCCGTATGCTAAAGACAGAGATATCAGGTCTGTGTGGGTCGTTGATGCCAATCATATTGTAGTCAGATACGATAGCCTGTACGAATATCGCACGCTTCAGTTTTTGAATAAAGATCTGTTTATGTGGTACAACAACGTGCATTTCATAGTCACAACACCTACAAGAGACTCGCTCGGGTATCGGAGCGATGAACATTACGCGGCATCGAAAGCCCGCGACACGACGTACCTACCGCGTCTGTCGAACCTGCACCGCGTGAATGAAAGCGGCCAGCGGCAGCCCCGCGTACCGGGCGATGCTGTAGGGGTATTTGCGGCGTATTCGGCGCGTTACTACAAGATGCGCCTGGTGCCCATTCGTGAGGGCTACGACGCCTGCCGCCTGTGGCCCAGCACGCCGTGCAAAACCGGCT
>CBDUCD010000173.1:0-6354 GCA_965365535.1 uncultured Rhodothermales bacterium
GGCTTCCACCGGCTCGTGCCCGGCGGCGAGGTGCGGCTGCGCCACGCCTACATCATCCATTGCGACGAGGTCGTCAAAGACGAGCGCGGCGACGTGGTGGAGCTGCGCTGCACCCTCGACCGCGAGTCGAAAAGCGGGCCCGGCGCCGGGCGCCGCGTCAAGGGCACGATCCACTGGGTAAGCGCCGAAAAGGGCGTCCCCGCCGAGTTCCGCCTGTACGACCGCCTGTTTACCGTGCCCGACCCCGAAAGCACGCCCGAGGGCCGCTCGTTTCTCGAATACGTCAACCCGCACGCGCTCGAAGTGGTCGAGGGCTTCGTCGAGCCCGGTTTGAGCACCGATCCCGCGAGCCGCTACCAGTTCGAGCGGCTGGGCTACTTCGCCCCCGACCCCGACGCGACGCCCGAGAAGCCCGTTTACAACCGCATCGTGACGCTGCGCGACTCGTGGGCGAAAAAGATGGAGAAGGCGGACGAGGCGGCCCGCCCCGCCCCAGAGACGCCAAAGGCCGAAGGGGTTGCCGCCGACAAACGGGCCGCCCCCCCGAAAAACCCCGCCGCCGAGCTGGACGACGCGGCCCGCGCCCGCTTCGACGCGCTCGTGGCCGGGCACGGGCTGGCGCCCGCCGCCGCCGCGCCCCTCGCCGCCGACGCCGCGCTGGGCGACTTTTTCGCGCGCGCCGCCGCGCACGCCGCGCCGCAGACGGTGGCCAACTGGCTCGTCAACGAACTACCCGCCGTGCTCGCGGGCCGCGCCCTTGCGGGTACGCGCCTGACGCCCGACGCCTTCGGCCAGACCGTCGCCCTCGTGGACGCGGGCACCCTCAACAGCCGGGGCGCCCGCGAGGTGCTGGCCGTGCTGGCGGAAAAAGGCGGCCATCCCGACGAGATCGTCGCCGAAAAAGGGCTGCGGCAGGTGTCGGACAGGGGCGCGCTGGCGCCCGTCGTCGAGAAAGTCGTGGCCGCGCACCCTGCCGAGGCGGCGCGTTTCCGGGCGGGCGAGGCCCGGCTGGCGGGCTTTTTCGTGGGCGCCGTGATGCGCGAAACCGGCGGCACGGCAAATCCGGCGCTGGTGAAAGGGCTGGTGGAGCAGGTGCTGGGGGAGGGGTGAGAATTGGTCGTTTGTCACTGGTCATTTGTCACTTGTGATTGGTCATTGGAGGTGGGAGTTACGCAGTTGAATTGACGGCTTGTCGCTGCGCGAGGTGGGGATGTTTTGTGTGCGTCTGGGCCGACCCTCTCCGCCCCTGCGGGGCAGGCTCCTCAAGGGAGAGGACTTCAGAGCAACCCCCACTCTCATGACCAGTGACAAATGACCAGTGACCAACCGCAAACCTCCACCCTCCAACTTCCCGCCCCCATGCCCCTTTCCGACCTGCGCGACCGACTCGACCGGGTGGATCATGAACTCATCGCCCTGCTGGCCGAGCGGCACGGCATCATCCAGGAGGTGGCGGCGCACAAGGCGGCGGGCACCACGCGCCTCGTGGATGCCACGCGCGAGCACGAAATCCTGGAGCGGCTGGGCGACGTGGCCCGCGCCAATGGCCTCGACGCCCACTTCGTGCAGTCGCTCTACGAGAAAATCCTCGACTACAGCGTCCGCTACCAGACCGACCACCTGGCCGACCGGCAGAACCCGCACCGCGCCGCCGCCCGCCTGACCGTCGCGTACGCGGGCGCCCCTTACGACCCCGACCACACGGCGGCGCGCCAGCACTTCGGCGCCCGCGAGGCCGACGTGGCCTACCACGGCTACCCCGGCGCGCGCCACGCCCTCGACGCCGTGACGGAAGGCGAAGCCGACTACGGCCTGCTGGCCGTCGAGAACACGAGCGCGGGGTCGTTCAACGAGGCGTACGCCCTGCTCGAAGCGTCCGACCTGCACGTGGTGGGCGAAGAAGTGGCGCGGGCCAACCACAGCCTCGTCGCCCTTGAAAAGGTGCCCCTCGGACTCATCCGCCGCATCACGGCGCACCCGCACGCCATTACGCAGTGCCGGGCGTTTCTGGCGGATTTGCGCGACTGCCGCATCGACACGACGCTCGACGCGACGAGTGCCGCGCGCCGCGTGGCCGAGGACGCCGACCTGTCGCACGCCGCCCTTGCCACCCAAGACGCCGCCGCCCGCCACGGCCTCCACGTCATCGCCGCGAACGTGGCCGACGAGCAGGAAAACCTGACGCGCTACCTCGTCGTGGCCCGCGCGCCCGCGCGCTTCGACGCCCGCGTGGCCTGCAAAACGTCGCTCGTCTTCACGACGGCCCACGCGCAGGGTGCCCTGATGGAAGCCCTGGGTGTGTTTGCGCGGCACGGCCTCAACCTGACCAAGCTGGAGTCGCGCCCGCGCCCGGGGGCGCCGTGGCAGTACGGCTTTCTGGTGGACTTCGAGGGCAACGCCGAGCTGCCCCCCGTGGCCGCCGCCCTCGACGCCCTGCGGGCGGTGGTGCCGTACGTGCGCGTGCTGGGCACGTATCCCACCCGCGCCCACCCCGACGCGCGGCGTCCGTAGCCATTTCGGCGGGGCTGCGACCATTTCGTAAGGGCGCGGGCCGGGGCGCGGCAGGTCGCAACCCGCCCAAAATGGCCCTGTTGGAGCGGGGGTAACCACCAACCTGCCCCACCCCGATGTCCGCCGACTCCCTTCCCGACTCCGTCGTCCCGCGTTTCGTAGCGCCCCGTGCCACGGGCACCTCCATCGTCAACGTGGGCCATGCCGAGCGCATCGCGTCGGCGGTGGGCGGCGGGCTGCTGGCGGCCTTCGGGTTCAGCCGGGGCACGTGGGGCGGCGCGCTGCTGGGCGCGGCGGGCGTGGGGCTCGTGGCGCGCGGCGTGTCGGGCTACTGCCCTGCCTTCGGGCTGGCCGGCATCAACACCGCCGAGCCGCTGGGCGACACGCCGCCCGCCGTCGAGATTGCCGAGACCATCACCGTGGCGGCCTCGCCCGAGGAGACGTACGCCTTCTGGCGGCGACTCGAAAACCTGCCGCGCTTTATGCAGCACCTCAAAAGCGTGACCGAGATGGGCGGCGGCACCTCGCTGTGGACGGCCAGGAGTCCCGGCCCCCTGCCCGACCTGACGTGGGAGGCCGAGATTGTCGAGGAAGACCCGGGGCGGCTGCTCGTGTGGCGCTCGCTCGAAAACGCCGACGTGGACAACGCGGGGCACGTCCAGTTCAAGGCCACGCCCGATGGCGGAACCGAGGTGCACGTGCGCATTGCCTACCGCGCCCCTGCCGGCGACCTGGGCCACTGGGTGGCCCGCCGGCTCGACGCCGTTTTCAGCCAGATGGTGAAAGAGGACGTGCGCCGCTTCAAGCACGTCCTCGAAACGGGCGAGGTGCCCACCATCGAAGGACAGCCGCGCGCCGAGTAGCGGCTACCGGGCCGTCCATTCATTCCACCGCATCCCCTTTACTTCATGCCCGACGCCCATCCCACCCCCCACCAGCTCAGCCAGCAGCTTCGCGCGGGGCAGAGCAAAAGCCTCACGCGCCGCCGCCAGGTCGTCGGCCTCTCGCTCGTGGGCGTCGCCGCCGGCGCCATCGTCGGGCTGTACCAGACGGGCATCATCAAGCACCTGCCCGACCTGCCGGGCCGCCTGTGGAACGCCGACGAGGTAGATGCTTCCGATTACGCCTACAAACGCCTCAAAACGCCCGACGGGCTGATGATGATCGTGAGCTATGGCGTCACGGCGGCGCTGGCGGCAGCGGGCGAAAAGGGCCGCGCGCGCACCTCGCCCTGGATTCCGCTCGCGATGGCCGGCAAGGTGCTGGGCGACGCCTTTTTCGCCGTCAAGCTGGGGCAGGAGGAGTGGCAGGAAAACAAGGCGCTGTGCTGGTACTGCCAGAGCGCGACCGTCGCCTCGCTCGTCTCTGCCGCCCTCGTGCTGCCCGAAGCCGGCAAAGCCCTCAAAACGCTGTTCAGCCGCGGCTAGCACCGAGCAGGTGCAAGCCCCGCCCCAACCTCGAATCTCCAACCTCCCCAACCCCATGAAAGCTGTCTGCTGGCACGGCAAGGAAGACGTCCGCGTGGACACGGTGCCCGACCCCACGATTCTCAACCCGCAGGACTGCATCGTCCGCGTGACGCTGACGGCCATCTGCGGCTCCGACCTGCACCTCTACGACGGCTACATCCCGACGATGGAAAGCGGCGACATTCTGGGGCACGAGTTCATGGGCGAGGTGGTCGAGGTGGGCAGCGAGGTGCGCAAGCTCAAAAAAGGCGACCGCGTCGTGATTCCCTTTCCCATCGCGTGTGGCACGTGCCCGCAGTGCAACAAGGGCCGCGTGAGCCTGTGCGACAACTCGAACCCCAATGCCGCCATTGCCGAAACCGCGTATGGCTACAGCCCCGCCGGGCTTTTCGGCTACAGCCACATGCTGGGCGGCTACGCGGGCGGGCAGGCCCAGTACGTGCGCGTGCCCTACGCCGACGTAGGCCCTTTCAAGGTGCCCGACAGCCTGACGGACGAGCAGGTGCTGTTTCTCACCGACATCTTCCCCACGGGCTACCAGGCCGCCGACAACTGCGGCATCCGCGAGGGCGACGTGGTGGCCGTGTGGGGCTGCGGCCCCGTGGGCCTCTTTACCCAGATCAGCGCCCGCATGATGGGCGCCCGCGTGATCGGCATAGACCGGTTCCCCGAACGGCTGGCCATGGCGCAGCGCTTCGCGGGCAGCGAAACCCTCGATTACAGCCAGGTGGACGTGTTCGAGGCCCTCAAAGAGATGACGGGCGGACGCGGCCCCGAGGCGTGCGTGGATGCCGTGGGCATGGAAAGCCACGGCTTCGGCGTGCTGGGCGCGCTCGACAAGGTGCAGCAGGCCGCCCGGCTCGAGACGGGGCGCCCGACGGCGCTGCGCGAGGCCATCCAGGCGTGCGGCAAGGGCGGCACGGTTTCCATCCCCGGCGTCTTTGGCGGCATCGTCAACCAGTTCAACCTGGGCGCGGCCTTTGGCAAAGGGCTGACCTTCAAGATGGGCCAGACGCACGTGCATCCCTACCTGCCGGCCCTGCTCGCCCACATCGAAAGGGGAGATCTCGACCCGAGTTTCATCATCACGCACCGCGTACCCCTCGAAAAGGCGCCCGAGATGTACCAGACGTTCCGCGACAAAAAGGACGACTGCATCAAGGTCGTCCTCGACCCCGGCACGGCATGAGCCGCCGCGACCTGAACGCGTGGGGCATCGCGCTGGGGCTGGGCGCGACGCTGTGGGCCGCGCGCGGCCTGCTGCGCGCCGCCCGGCGGGTGGATTTCAGCGGGCGCCACGTCCTCATCACCGGCGGCAGCCGGGGGCTGGGACTCGTGCTCGCTCGCCATTTTGCCCGCGCCGGCGCCCGGCTGACCCTTCTCGCCCGCACCGCCGCCGACCTGGACTGGGCGCAGCAGGAACTCGCCACGCAGTACGGCGCCGACGTGCTGGCCCTGCCGTGCGACGTGCGCCGCCGCGCGGAAGTGGAAGAGGCCGTCGGGCAGGCCGTGGCGCGCTTTGGAAGGCTCGACGCCCTCGTCCACGTGGCCGGCGTGATCGAGGTCGGCCCCGAACGGCACATGGACGAGGCCGACTACCGGCAGGCGATGGAGACGCATTTCTGGGGCGCCTATTTCGCTACCGAGGCCGCCCTGCCCCACCTGCCCCGCGACGGCAGCGCCCGCGTGGGCTACGTGTCGAGCATTGGCGGGCGCGTGGCCGTGCCGCACCTGGCGCCCTACGCCGCCAGCAAGCGCGCCCTCACGGGCTACTCGGACGCGATGCGCAGCGCCCTCGCCCGCGAAAACATCCCTGTGACGACCATCACGCCCGGCCTGATGCGGACGGGCTCGCACCCGAACGCGCAGTTCAAGGGGCAGCACGAGAAAGAGTACGCGTGGTTTTCGATTGCCGACGCGAACCCGCTGCTGTCCACCTCAGCCGAGCACGCCGCCCGCGCCATTTTCGACGCCCTCGCGCACGGCGACCCGGCCCTTACGATCACGTGGCCGGCCCGACTGGCCGCCGCCCTCGACGGCGTCGCGCCCGGACTCACGGGCCGCGCCCTCAACCTCGCCGCGCGCCTGCTGCCCGGCGCGGCGGGGCCGGAGGGCGACCGGCGGCGGACGGGCTGGCAGAGCTTTTCGGACGCCAGCCCGGGGGTCCTCACCCACCCCGCCGACGCCGCCATCTCGGAAAACAACGAGACGCGCGGCCACGCCGATCCGGCGTGAAGAAGCGCGCCGCCGTTGACAGGGCGCGGCAGGTCCGCGTAACATAGGCGCCCCGCCCGCATGGCGGAATGGTAGACGCATTCGACTCAAAATCGAATGGCCGCGAGGCCGTGGGGGTTCGAGTCCCTCTGCGGGTACA
>CBDUCD010000174.1:0-6338 GCA_965365535.1 uncultured Rhodothermales bacterium
GCACCGAGCGGCCCGAGCAACTCGTGCTGCCCGTCGAACTCGTCGTCCGCGAATCCACCGTCGCCTGACGGGTGGTGCTTCTATACTTCCTGACCTCATGAGGCCATGATATCCAGACCCTGTCCCATGCTTTGCAAGCGCTTTGCGCCGCGTGCTGCCACCCTGCTGCTGTGCCTGCTCGCGGCCTGCGACAGCGCTTCGCAGACCACCCGCCCCGACCCCGTCCCGCCCACGACTCCCGCGCCTCAGGGAACGGTCGAGGTGTGGCGGACGACCCCCGACCGCAGCCTGCTGCTGGCCCGCGACCCGCGCAACGCCACCCTTGCCGCCGCCGCCGACGTGGCCGGCGCCCTGACCATCGCACTCGACCCGGCGCAGTCTTTTCAGGCCATCGAAGGCTTCGGCGCCGCCGTTACGGGCTCGTCGGCGTTTGTGATGACCGAGCACCTGGACGACGCGGCGCGCGCGGCCCTCGTTGACGAGCTTTTCGATCCTGAAAAAGGCATCGGCCTGAGCTACCTCCGCATGACGATCGGCGCCTCGGACTTCTCGCTGCGCGACTACACCTACGACGACGTGCCGCCGGGCGAGACGGATTTCGGCCTCGACCATTTTTCCATCGAACCTGACCGCCCGCACGTCATCCCCGTCCTCCAGCAGATTTTCGGGCGCTACCCGGACGTGGGCCTGATGGGCAGCCCGTGGAGTCCGCCCGCGTGGATGAAGACGAACGGACAGATGAAAGGCGGCAGCCTGCGCGCCGACGCCTACCCGGCCCTCGCCGAATATTTCGCCCGGACAGTCGAGGCGTTTGGCGCCGAGGGCATCCCCATCCAGTCCGTCACCGTCCAGAACGAGCCCGAGTACGCGGCGCCCTACCCCAGTATGCTGATGACGGCGCCCGAGCAGGCCGCCTTTATTGGCAGCCACCTGGGGCCGCTGCTCGAGCAGCGCGGGCTGAACACCCGAATCCTCGCCTACGACCACAACTGGGATCACCCCGAGTACCCGCTTGCCGTGCTGGGGGACGCCCGGGCGGCGCCGTACGTGGCGGGCAGCGCCTTCCACTGCTACGCCGGCAACGTGCCCGCGATGGGCCTCGTCCACAACGCCTACCCGGACAAAAGCCTCTACTTCACCGAGTGCTCGGGGGGCGGCTGGGCGCCCGACTTTGGCGAAACGCTGGGCTGGATGACGACCAACCTCGTCGTGGGCACGATGCGCAACTGGTCGCAGACGGTGCTGCTGTGGAACCTGGCCCTCGACGAGACCAGCGGCCCCACCAACAACGGCTGCGCCGACTGCCGGGGCGTCGTCACCATCAACGCGCAGACGGGCGCCGTCACGCGCAACGTCGAATACTACGTGCTCGGGCACGCGGCCAAGTTCGTGCGGCCCGGCGCCCGCCGCATCGCCTCGACGGACGTGAGCGGGCAGCAAGTCCAGAACGTCGCTTTCCAGAACCCCGATGGGCGTCTGGCCCTCATCGCCTTCAACGCCGCCGGCGCGGCGCGCCTGGTGCAGGTGCGCGTGGGCGGCCAGGCTTTTTCCTACACGCTGCCGGCGGGCGCGCTTGTCACGTTCCGCTGGCGCCCCAACTGATCGTCGTTTTCAAACCCCAAACCACCATGAACAAACCAACGCTCTTTTTCGCGCTGCTCGCGCTAGGTGCCTTTGCGCCCGCAGCAGTCCACGCGCAGGGCCAGACCGTCACGGGGCGCGTCGTTGCTGCCGACAGCGGCGAGCCTCTGCCCGGCACCACCATTCTCGTGCGCGGCACCACGACGGGCACGACCACCAACCTCGAAGGCATTTATTCCATCGCCGTCCCCGCCGACACGTCCGTACTCGTGTTTTCGTTCGTGGGCTACCAGACGCAGGCCGTCGTGGTGGCGGGCCGCCGGACGATAGACGTCGAGATGGCCGTGGATGACGCCCTGCTGGGCGACGTGGTGGTCGTCGGCTATGGCACGCAGCGCGAGCGCGACGTGACGACGGCCATCTCGTCCGTGAGTGCCGACGAGATCGACCGGCAGGTGGTGGCGGGCTTCGAGCAGGCGCTCCAGGGCCAGGTGGCGGGCGTGCAGGTGACGGCGCCGTCGGGGCAGCCCGGCGCGGGCATCAACATCCGCGTGCGCGGCAGCAACTCGGTGAGCCTCACCAACTCGCCCCTCTACGTCATTGACGGGGTGCCCATTCTGCCCAACTACGGCGCGCAGCAGCTCAGCATCGGCAACCAGCGCGTCAACCCGCTGGCCAGCCTCAACCCGGACGACATCCAGTCCATTGACATCCTCAAAGACGGCGCGGCGGCGGCCATTTACGGCAGCCGCGCCGCCAACGGCGTCGTGGTGGTGACGACGCGGCGGGGGCGCGCGGGCCGCCCGCAGATTGACCTGGAGGTTTCGGCAGGCGTGCAGACGCCGCCCGGCTTTCTCGACGTGCTCGACGGGCAGCAGTTTGCCCGGCTGCTCAACGACCAGCTGGCCGCTGCCGGCGCCGCGCCCGCCTACAACCCCGACACCGTGACCGTCAATACGGACTGGCAGAAGCTCATCTTCCGCGACTCGGCGCCCATCCAGAACTACCAGGTGGGCATCAGCGGCGGCGACGCGCAGACGCGCTACTACCTCTCGGGCGCCTATTTCAACCAGGATGGCATCATCCGCAACTCGGGCTTCGACCGCTACAGCTTCCGCCTCAACCTCGACAACACGTCGATGGCGCGGCTCGCGCTGGGCGCCAACGTCAACCTGAGCCGCTCCAACTACAACGGCAGCGTGCGCAGCGAGCTGGCGCTCAACAACGGCGGCGTGATTCTGGGCGCGCTTTCGCAGATCCCGACGATTCCCGTCTATGCGGCGGACGGGCGCTATGCGCTCAACCAGTTCAACAACACCGACAACCCGCTGGGGCAGCTACTCGAAACGAGCAACCTCGCCACGGCAGACGCCCTGATCGGCAACGTGTTTGCGGACTACACGCTGCTTTCCAACCTCAACTTCCGCACGAGCCTGGGGCTCGACTACCGCACGCAGAACGAGAACCAGTTTATCACGCGCGAGCTGCCGGGCACCCAGAACGCCAACCCGAGCGACCGGGGCAGCGCCCGCACGGGGCAGGACCAGCAGACCATCTGGCTGCTCGACGGCACGCTCACGTACCGGCCCCGGCTGGCCGAGCGGTTGAACGTGACGCTGCTGGGCGGCGCCTCCGTCCAGGAGTCCGACCGCTTCACCTCGAGCGCGGGCACGTTCGGCTTCCCGTCGAACGCCGTGACGAACCTCTACGCCGGCACCCAGATTTCGGGCACGCCGTCGAGCTACCGCGAGCAGTGGGGGCTCATCAGCGGTTTCGCCCGCGCCAACTTCGAGTGGGCCGACCGCTACCTGGCCACCGTCAGCCTGCGCGCCGACGGGTCGAGCCGCTTTGCCAAGGGCAACCGCTTTGGCTACTTCCCCGCCCTTTCGCTGGGGTGGCGCGTGTCGGAGGAAGGCTTTTTCCCGCGCAACGGCTGGGTTTCCGACCTCAAGCTGCGCGCCAGCGCGGCGGCCAACGGCAACCAGGAGGTGTACGTGTACGACCGCTTCAGCAGCTACGGCACGGGCTTCAACTACCCCGGCGCGGGCGAACTCGCCGGCGGCATCGGCCCCAACGGCATCGGCAACGAAGACCTGCGCTGGGAGACGACCTACCAGTACGACCTGGGGCTGGACGCGGGCCTGCTGGGCGACCGCGTGCAGTTTACCGCCGACGCCTACCTCAAGCGCACCAACGACCTGCTGACGAGTGTGCCGCTGCCGCCCAACACGGGCTTCGGCAGCGTCATTCAGAACGTCGGCACGATTGAAAACCGCGGCCTCGAGTTTGCCGTCAACACGCGGCAGGCCAGCGGCGGCGCCGACGGGCAGGGCTTTCTGTGGACGACCAGTGCCAACCTCGCCCTCAACCGCAGCGAAGTCATTGACCTGGGCACGCTGCGCGACAACGAGGGCAACGTCTCCGACCGCGAAATCGTCAGCGGATACGCCATTGCGCGGCCCGGCAAACCGCTGGGCGCCTTTTACGGCTACGTCGTCGAGGGCCTTTTCCAGAGCGAGGCCGAAATCGCCGACGCCCCCACGCAGAACAACGCCGCCCCCGGCGACATCCGCTTTGCCGACCTCAACGGCGACGGGCAGATCAACGGCGACGACCAGACCATCATCGGCAACCCGAGCCCGGATTTCACGGCGGGGCTGACCAACACGTTTGCGTGGCGCGGCCTCGAGCTGACGGTCTTTTTCCAGGGCAGCTTCGGCAACGACATCTACAACGCCAACCGCCAGCTGCTTGAAGGCTTCTCGGCCCCTCTCAACGCCTCGACGGCAGCGCTCGACCGCTGGACGCCCACCAACACCGACACCAGCGTGCCGCGTGCCGTGCAGGGCGACCCCAACGGCAACGCCCGCTTCTCGACGCGATTCCTCGAAGACGGCACGTACGTGCGCCTCAAAAACCTGACGCTCGCCTACACGCTGCCCACGGGCATGATGGGCGTCGGCGGGGCCGTGCGCCGGGTGCGCATCTACCTGACGGGCCAGAACCTGCTCACGTTCACGGGCTACTCGGGCTACGACCCCGAGGTAAGTGCCGACCCCTTCAGCGCGCTCGGCTTCGGGCGCGACTTCGGCGTGTACCCGCAGGCCCGGACGTTCACCTTTGGCCTCAACGTGGGGCTTTGAACGGCGGCGCCTTTTCGCGGCCAGCCGGCTTCTAACGAACTCAGACCTTTGTGATAACCATGAACCACCCCTTCTTTCTGCGCGCCGTGATGGTCGCGCTGATCGTCGCCGGCGCGGCCGGCTGCGACACGCTCGAAAAGGACCCGCTGCCCAACGTGACGCCGGAGACCTTTTTCGAGAACGCCGACGACGCCGAGTCGGCCCTCGTGGCCGCCTACGATGCGATTCAGGACGGCGGCCTCTACGGCCTCGACCTCAACGTCGTGGGCGAGATGCCTTCCGACAACGTCTCGTCCACGAACGGCGACGTGACGCCCATCGGCAACATGACGTGGTCGCCCACGTCGAGCCAGGTGCAGAACATCTTCCGGCAGTCGTACGTGGGCATCACGCGCGCCAACGCCGTCATCGAAAACGTGCCCCGCATCGACATGAACCCCGCGCGGCGGGGCCAGATCGTGGGCGAGGCGCACTGGCTGCGCGCGCTCCACTACTTCAACCTCGCCCGCATCTACGGCGGCGTGCCCCTGCGCACCGCCGTCGTCAAGACGGGCGACCCGGCGGTGACGGCCATCGGGCGCGCCACGCTCGACGAGACGTACGCGCAGGTGCTGGCGGATCTGGACGCTGCCGAGCCCCTCGTGGCTGCCGACCTGGGCAGCCCGGCCCTGACGCGGGGACGCGCCACGCGCGGGGCGGTGCAGGCCCTCCGCGCCCGCGTGCTGCTGACGCGGCGCGACTGGGCAGGGGCGCAGGCAGCGGCGCAGGCCGTGCTGTCGAGCAGCCTGTACAGCCTTGCCCCCTCGTTCGACGCGCTCTGGCCGCCCAACAACAACCCCGAGTCCATTTTCGAGGTGCAGTACAACTCGAACCCCGACGCGGGCTTCGTCCTGCCCGACGTGGTGCTGCCCGCGCCGCCGGCCACGTACTCGTTTCCCAAGTTCAACATCCCCACCGACGAACTCATCGCCTTTGCCGACACCGCCAACGACCGCCGGTGGGCCTATAACGGGCAGAGCAACGTCAGCTTTATCCACCGCCCCGGCGGCGGCAACGACGGCGGCAACTTCGTGTACAAGTGGCGCAGCAACCCGTCGTTTTTCAACTCGCCCGACAACTACGTCGTGCTGCGCCTGGCAGACGTGAAGCTGATGTTTGCCGAGGCGTCGAACGAGGCCGGCGGCCCCAATGCGGCGGCGCTCCAGCAGCTCAACGACGTGCGCCAGCGCGCCGGGCTGCCCGCCCTCACGCTGGCCGACCTGCCCACCCAGCAGGCGTTCCGCGACGAGGTGGACCGGCAGCGGCGCCTCGAACTGGCCTTCGAGGGCGAGCGGTGGTTCGACCTGGTGCGCTACGCCCGCCACGAGCAGGCCGGTGGCGCCCACGCCGTCACGGCGCTCGACATCATCGAGCAGGTGCGGGGCACGCGGAACGAGAACTACCTCGTCTTTCCCATCCCGCAGGCCGAGCTCAACAACAACCCGGCCATCGTCCAGAACCCGGGCTACTGACGGGCCCGCAGCGGTAACGGGCAGGCGCGCGTCTCCACGTCGGGGGCGGCGCCTGCCCGTCTGCCCGATTCAATAAGTCCATACTTTTGATTTAGAGATTGCC
>CBDUCD010000175.1:0-6297 GCA_965365535.1 uncultured Rhodothermales bacterium
CACCATTTCTTGAGTTTGCGCTGCCCTCCTTCCAGTCACTCCCGCGAAGGCGGGACACAAAGTGACGGCAGTAATCCGTGACCCCCAAAGGGTGGGTTCGCAAAAATGCCAGTCACTCCCGCCTATTCCGTCGCTGCCGCGTTTCCGTCACTCCCGCGAAGGCGGGAGCCCAGTCGCCGGTGTAGGCGGCGTGGGCTTCTGTGGCCTCCCCGGGGAACCAGCGGCTGGATTGCTTGCGCCACTGCGTGTCCCGCCTGCGCGGGGATGACGACTTGCAGGGCGGGGATGACGAGTAAGGGAATGCGCTGGTAATGCAGCGACTTGGCATAAGGCACCCCTTGCGCTCTACCCAACCACCAACCGCCCACCGCTAACCTCCAACCGCCAACCTCAAAGCCTCAGTACGCTCACGATGCGTGCCTGGGTAAAGGCGGCGCGGCTGTTGACGGCTTCGCGGAAGGGCGTCTCGACGCCCGGCGCCAGGTTGCGCACGGGAAAGATGAGTTCGTCCACCTTCGTGTTCGCGTCGTCGTAGAGGTGCACCTGCACCTGCACGCTGGGAATGGCCTCGTCCGTCACGTTGACGAGGGTGCCGGTGAGAAAGGGCACGCCGCCGCCTTCGGAGACGAGGTGCACGTCGCGCGGCTCGACCTGCGTGCCGGCGTCGGGGCCGGACGTGCCGCAGGCCGTCCACAGCAGGGCGGCGAGCAGGGCAGCGGTGGCGGGGAGGCGGGGCATGGGGCGCAGCAAAAGGGGGCGGTCAAAATAGGCGCCGGGCGCGGGGCGTGGGGTGAGAATGCGGCAACCCGCGCGGGGGATCGCCCCGCTTGCCCCCTCGCGCTTTTTTGGCTATGCTCCCGCACCCTTCAAATCCGCACCTCCATGACGTTCGGTATTCTCGACCTGCTCGTTTTTCTGGCTTTCGTGTCGCTCGTCGTGTACGTGGGGCTCTCGCGCAGCCGCCGCGCCGACGATTCGAGCGAAGATTATTTCCTCGCCGGGCGCGACCTGAAGTGGTGGCTGATCGGCTTTTCGCTGATCGCGGCCAACATCTCGACCGAGCAGTTCGTGGGCATGAGCGGCAATGCGGCCTCGCACGTGGGCCTCGCCATTGCCTCGTACGAGTGGATGGCGGCCATCACCCTCGTCGTCGTGGCGTTCGCGTTTCTGCCGTACTTCCTGCGGGCGGGCATCTACACGATGCCGGAGTTTCTCGAGGTGCGCTACAACGGCGCGGCGCGCCTGCTCATGGCCGTGGCCACCATATTCATCTACCTGCTGCTGCTGGGCGCCGTCACGTACTCGGGCGCGCTCACCATCAGCACGCTGGCGGCCATGGCGGGGTACTCGGTAAGCCTGTTCGTGGCGTCGCTGTTCATCGGCCTCATCGCCATGGTGTACGTGGCCACGGGCGGGCTGAAGGCCGCCGTCTGGGCCGACCTCATCCAGGGCAGCGCCCTTATCGTCGGCGGCCTGCTCATCACCTACTTCGCCTTCCGCGCGCTGGGCAATGCGACCGAGGCGGCCCGCGTGACGGACGTGGCGACGGGCGCCGTGGCCGTGCAGCCCCTGGCGCCGGGCACGGGCGCGATGGAGCGCTTTCTCGACCTCAACCGCAACCGCCTCAACATGTTTTTGCCCGCCACGGACAGCATCCTGCCGTGGACGGCGCTGCTCCTGGGCCTGTGGATTCCCAACTTCTACTACTGGGGCCTCAACCAGTACATCACGCAGCGCACGCTGGGCTCGGAGTCGCTTTCGGAGGGGCAGCGCGGCATCGTCTTCGCCGCCTTCATGAAGCTGCTCATCCCCCTCGGCATCGTCATCCCGGGCATGATTGCCTTTAACCTGTACGCGGACGGGATGCAGACCGACGCGCGCATTGACAACGCGGGGGTGCTGGCGCAGTACCAGCAGGCCAACCCCGAGTCGCAGTTCGTCGTCGTCAGGCGCAACCCTCTGGACGCCGACCTGGAGGCGTGGCCGTCGGGCCGCTACCTCATCGCCGTGTACCCGGACGATGCCGCGCTGCGCCGCGTGGAAATCCGCAACCCGTACGTGGTGCCGATGACGGAGGCGCGCTACAACGCTGCAAAAGCCAGCGGCCCCACGCTGTTCACGTCGGCAGACCTGGCGTGGGCGCACGTCAACGAGGGGCTGGCGGCCGAGGTGCAGAACTACAACACGCGCACCGAGCAGGCGGCGCGCGAGGCCGGGCAGGCGCCCGCGCAGGCCACCCTTATCGCCTACAAGTACGACACGGCCCTCGCGCGCCTGCTGGGCGGCGTGCTGCCGCAGGGCGTGGGCGTCGTCGGCTTTATTCTCGCGGCCCTGCTGGGCGCCGTCGTGTCGTCGCTGGCGGCCATGTTCAACGCGGCCTCGACCATTTTCACCATCGACATTTTCCAGAAGTACGTGCGCCCGGACGCCACGCAGGGGCAGATCGTGCGGGTGGGGCGCATCTGCGTGTTCGTGTTCGCGGCCATCGCCATCGTGCTGGCGCCCCAGCTGGGCAACCCGGCCATCTCGAACTCCATCTTCACCATCATCCAGGAGGGGCAGGGCTTCATTTCGCCGGGCATTCTGGCGGTTTTTGCCTTCGGGCTGCTCGTGCGCCGCGCGCCGCGCATGGCAGGCGTGGCCGGGCTGGTGACCAACATCGTGGCGTACGGCCTCCTGAAAGTCACCCTACCCCAGGTGCAGTTTCTCAACCGGATGGCCATCTGCTTCGGGCTGTGCATTGCCGTGATGGCGGTGATGACGGCTGTGAAGCCGCTTGCCGAGCCCATCGAGTTTCGCGCCCGCACGGCGATCCAGCTTACCACGTCGCGCGGGGCGATGATGGCGGGCATCGGCGTAATCGTGCTGACGGTGATTTTCTACCTCGTCTTCAGCCCCATCGGCGTCGCGGGCTGAGGCCCGGCGCCGCTCGCATCAAAAAAAGAGACCTCGGAGGCTGAAAATGCCCCCGAGGTCTCGTCGCGCAGTGCGCCCCCGTTTGCCGGACGGTGCCGTTTACCGGACGGGTTTGGGCGCGAGGTACACGTGCTGGCTGCTCGAGACGCCGCCGTCCGAGCCGCTGCCGGCGGGAAGCGATGCGCCGCTGATTTTGCTGGCGCCCTGCGGACGCGCCTCGACGGTTTCGAGGCGGCGCAGGCCGCGCGCCGTCAGGTCGCGCAGGTCGGATTCGTAGCGCTTGATGGCTTCGTTCTGGAACAGGTCGAACGACTGGGCAAAGTGCCCGGCGAGGTGCTCGACGATGCCCTTGCGCTCGTTGTAGTTGTCCTTGTAGGTTTTGAACGAGTTCACGTCGTCCCACTCTTCGAGCAGGCGCAGCTTGTAGAAGTTGCTCTCGAACTCCTCGTTCTGGCGCAGGAGCGAGTCAATCTCGGCCAGCCGGTCTTCGACCTTGCGGTGGATCTGCGTGGTGCTGTACACGTCCACGAAGCGCGTGGCATCCCACCGGAAAGCGCCCGCGATAAGCGGCATCGCTACCGAGAGCAGGATAAAGCCGAGGTAGAGCAGGCTGCTGCCCGTCTGCTGCGACAGCATCCCCGCCCGCGCCTCCGACAGCCCCAGCAGCGCCACGCCCACCACGACGAGCACCACGCCCCACAGCACCGCCATCGCCTGGCGCGGCAGCGTCTCGCGCGGGCTGTCGTCCACGCGGCGCGGAATCATGGCGGCAATGAGAAACTCCGTCGCAAGGGCGCCGCCGCCCACGAGCACGATGGCGAACACGCCCGCGATGATCCACTGCGCCGCCGTCGAGAGCAGATCTACGGACTGGAGAAAGGCGGTGACGGAGAAAAAGGCCATCAGCACGCCCGCCAGCAGGGTGAAGCCGATGATGACGCGGTCGGCGAGCAGGCGGCGGCGGATGCTGAAATACTCGCTGGGCTCGAGCATCTCCTGCTTGTCGAGTTCGGCGGCGCGCAGGCGCAGGTTGGCCTTTTCGACCAGCATCGTCTCGTTCATCTCGCGGTAGTACGCGGACTTTTTGGTGACGCGGCTGATAAGCTGGTCGAGGGCCCGCTCGGCGAATTTCTTGATGCCCTGCTCGTTGCGGAAATACGGGCCGTAGCTGATGCGGTATCGGAAGGCGCCAAACATGTCGGTATAGAAAGAGTAGGTGGGGGGATCAGTGCAGGTCGCTCGCGTAGATGTCCTTTTCGAGCGCGTCGGCCACGCCGGCCACCTTTTCCACCATTTCCCAGACCTCCTCGAAGTCAGCCGTGTGGACGAGGTGCGAGGCGCGCAGCGTGAAGTAGCTCACGACCTCGTTGAGTTCGTTGCGGAAGTCGGCAATGCAGATGGCGCCCACGTCGAGGTCGGCGTTGAGGCGGAGCAGCTTTTCGAAGTCGTAGCGCTGCGGCACAGGCCCGATGGGGCTGTCGGCGAGAATGCGCGACACGTCCTGCCCCTGCATCTCGCGCTCGCGCAGCATCAGGTGGACGACCTGCGAGCGCTGGTCGGCGGTGGGGACTTCAAACACCCAGTGGCCCGTTTCGAGTTCGCGCGCGCCCTGGCCGTAGCGCGATTCGAGTTGCGCGGTCAGGTTGCTAAACTGCATACGGGCGGTAGAGGTAGGGAGGGGTTGGCGTGCAAGCATGGGCGTAGAGGTGGGCCGCCGGGGCAGCCGGGCAGAACTTATAGACGGGCCGCGCCTCCGTTTCTGGGGCGCTGTGCCCAAGTTGTAATTCAGAGTAGGCGTTACAACAATCTTCGCGCCGGAAAGCGCTTCGGGTGAAAAGCAGGTGGTGGCGGTGCGCCCCGCGCCGGCGCGTTGTAGGTTGTGCGCCCCCTCCTGCCCCACCTCTTTCGGGCCGGGCGGGGCCTTTCGTGCCGCGCCCGCCCGGCACCGCGCCCTTCTACCAGCAGCCTACAACTCCTGTTTTCCATGGCCCCCACGCTCGACACCATCACCTCCCTCGCCAAGCGCCGCGGCTTCATCTTTCCGTCCTCCGAAGTGTACGGCGGGCTGGCCGCCACCTACGACTACGGCCCCCTCGGCGTCGAGCTCAAGCGCAACGTGCAGGGCCGCTGGTGGAGCGAGATGGTGCACCGGCGCGGCGACGTCGAGGGCGTGGACGCCGCCATCCTGATGCACCCGACGGTCTGGAAAGCGTCGGGCCACGTGGACGCCTTTAACGACCCCCTCATTGACGACCGCGCGTCGAAGATGCGCTACCGCGCCGACCAGCTGGTCGAGGGCCACATCGAGCGGTTGCGCAAAAAGGGCAAAAGTGACGACGCCGACCGCGTCGAGGCGGCCCTCGTCGCGGCCCTCAACGCCGCCGACATGCCGCGGGCGCTGCACACGCTCATCATCGGCGAGGAGATCAAAAGCCCCGACAGCGGCGCCTTCGACTGGACGGACGTGCGGCAGTTCAACCTCATGTTCTCGACGCACGTAGGCCCCGCCGCCGACAGCGAAAGCAAGGTGTACCTGCGCCCCGAAACGGCGCAGGGCATTTTCGTCAACTTCCACAACGTCCGCGAAACCACGCGCCAGAGCATCCCCTTCGGCATCGCGCAGATTGGCAAGGCGTTTCGCAATGAAATCGTCGCCCGCCAGTTCATCTTCCGGATGCGCGAGTTCGAGCAGATGGAGATGCAGTACTTCGTGCAGCCCGGCCAGCAGATGGAATGGTTCGAGACGTGGCGCCAGTACCGCCTCGAGTGGCACCTGGGCAACGGCGTGCGGCCCGACAAGCTGCGCTGGCACGAGCACGAAAAACTCGCCCACTACGCCGACGCCGCCCAGGACATCCAGTACCAGTTTCCCTTTGGCTGGCAGGAAATCGAAGGCATCCACAGCCGCACGGACTACGACCTGGGGCGCCACCAGGAGTTCAGCGGCAAAAACCTCCAGTACTTCGACCCGCAGACCGGCGAGAAGTACATCCCCTACGTCGTCGAAACCTCCGTCGGGCTCGACCGGACCGTGCTGATGCTGCTCTGCGAGGCGTACGACGAGGACGAGGTGGGCGGCGAGACGCGGACGGTGCTGCGTTTTCACCCGCGCATCGCGCCCATCAAGGCCGCCATCCTGCCGCTCGTCAAAAAAGACGGGATGCCCGACGTGGCGCACGCCATCGAAGACGACCTGCGCGAAGGTGGCCTCAACGTGTTCTACGACGAGAAAGGCGCCGTGGGCCGCCGCTACCGCCGCATGGACGAGGTGGGCACGCCTTTCTGCATCACCGTGGATGGCCAGACGCTCGAAGACGGCACGGTCACCATCCGCGACCGCGACACGACGGCGCAGGACCGGCTGCCGAAGGAAAACGCCGC
>CBDUCD010000176.1:0-6286 GCA_965365535.1 uncultured Rhodothermales bacterium
CCGGTGATGGTCTCGAAAAGCGCGTAGCGGATCGCCGGATGATCGTCCAGGATCAGGACACGGGTTTCTTTCTTCGGCATGGAGGTTCTCATAAAACTGAACAGTGGCGCACCGTGAAAAACAGAAGCAATGCCTCAGCCATTCACGAGGATCGTGCCAAAGTCCAGAGGGGGGGAGGGCCGGGGGGTGCCGGGAGAACGGGGCTAATGTAGCAAACGCGGCGTCGTGTATGCGCCAATAGCGCAAGTTAGGAGCGCGGCATCTCGCACACGACGTGCGTGCCCTCGCCCGGCGCGCTCGCGATGGTGAGGCGGCCCGAGAGCGCCTGGGCGCGGTAGCGCATACTCGACATCCCCAGCGACTTGCCCCGCACCTTGTCCGGCTCGAAGCCCTGCCCGTCGTCGCGGATGGAAAGCCGCAGCGTGTCGTCGTTGCAGGCGACTTCGATGGCGATGTGGCGGGCGCCCGAATGCTTGAGCGCGTTGTTGACGGCCTCCTGGGCGATGCGGTACACGTTCAGGCGGGCCATGTGGTCGGAAATGCGGCACGTGCCCTCCGACGTGAACGTGCACGTGAGGCCCATGCCCGCCGACACGCTGGAGGCGAGGGCGCGCAGCGACCCTTCGATGCCTTCCTCGTCGAGGCCGACGGGCGCCAGGCCGTGATATACGGCCCGCACGTGCGCCGTGGCCTCCTGGGCGTAGGCCGCGAGTTGGCGGGCCAGCTCCAGGTGGGGACTTTCCTCGGCGGCCAGCCGGCCCACCAGGCTCTGGCCCAGCAGCCGGATGCCGGTAAGCAGCTGCCCCACGCCGTCGTGGAGGTCGCGGCCCACGCTCTGCTGCTGCTCCTCGAGCATCGCCATCGTGCGGCGCTCGTTCTCGACGCGCTCGGTCACGTCAATGGCGCTCAGCCAGATTTCGTGCAGCGCGCCTTCGCTTACCAGCCCCATCGCGTTGATGAGCAGGTGCAGCGTCTTGCCTTTTTCGTCTTTGAGGGTGATGGGGTAGGCCTGGAGGCGGTGGCCGTCCGTGAGAAAGTCGCGCGCGAGGGTGCGCAGCAGGGCGCGCAGCGAGGCCGGGAGGGTGCGGAAGTCGTCCTTGAGGCCCATGTGGCTCATCAGGCGGCGGAAGTGCGGGTTGGTTTCGCGGAAACGCGTCTCGCGCAGCAGCCGGTGCACGCGGGCGCCAAGGGGCGTGCGCACGCGGATGGGCGTGTCGAGCGACAGGCAGGCCACACCTTCGGCGATGGTTTCGACGAAAACGCGGCGGCGCTCCTGGGCGCGGATCTCCTCGCTCACGTCGCGCACGACGAGAAACGCCGAGGGCGGGTTGTGGGTCAGCGGCACGACCGAGATGCGCGCCGTCCGCGTGTCGCCGCTGGGAAGCTGCACCAGCACTTCGGTGGGCGAGACGGCATCCGAGGCCGAGAGCATCCGGTGCAGGCCCGTGCCCGCGCCAAAGCGGTGCGGGATGAGGCGGTCGAGCTGGAGGCCGTCGAGGGCTTCGCGCGAGGTGACCTGCAAAAAGCGCATCCCCGCCGGGTTGGCGTACTGGATGCGCGTGCCGCTGAAGATGAGGAGGGGCTCGGGGTGGGCGTGGACGAGCTGCTGCCACCGCTGCTGGTTGGCGTCGAGCATCTGCTGCATACTCCGGTAGCGCAGCGTGGACGACATCATGCCCGCCATCACGTCGAGCGTGCGCCGCTCGTCGGCGGTAAACTGGGCGAGGGGCCGGCGATCAATGAGGAAGTAGCCGAAAAAGCTGTCGTCCGAGGACAGGATGGGGATGACGATGCGGTTGCGCGAAAAGTCCATGCCCGCCGCCGAGCTGCGCGGCACCTCGCCCGGGTGCTGCAAGGCCTCGTCAATGCTGTGCTGCTGGTGCTCGACGGCGCCGCCCGGCGCGTGCGCCCGGCTCCACGAAAACACCTCCACCTCGTCGCCGGCGTGCTCGCGCAGGCCCATCACCTGGTACTGGCGCTCCTCGAAAAGCGTGAGCTGGATGTAGTCTGCATCCAGCATCTCGCCAATGGCGTGCACCAGGTTGTGGAAATCCAGCACGGGCTGCGTGAGCAGGTGGAGCACCTCTCCGAGCACGCGGGTCTGTTCGGCGTGAACCATGGGCAGATGGTGAAAGCAAAAGCGGCGTCTGGAACCCGGCGCTGCGCTAATGCAGCCGCGGGGATGCGCCAAAGCTACTGCACCACCCCGCAGGGCAGGCATTAATTTGGCGACGTGAATGTGGGCCCGTGTGCCTGGCTGCTCCTCCCCCGGACGCCACCAAGCCTGCCCCCCTGAGATTATTTCAATGTTGATCGTTACTGGAATCCTGCTGTCAGCGCTGGTGCTGGGCCTTTTCGTGTCCTTCAAGCTGGTGCCGGCGCTTATCACGTTTTCGCTCGAACGCAATCTGGTGGACCAGCCGGATACGTTTCGCAAGCGCCACCTCCAGCCGACGCCGCGCATCGGCGGCATCGCCATTTTCGCGGGCTTTGCCGCTGGCGTCGCGTACCTGTTCGCCATGAACGCCGCGCTCGGGCTGGGCCTGAAGCTGCCGCCGTGGCCGCTGCTGGCCGGCGCCGCGCTCATGTTCGGCGTCGGGCTGTGGGACGACCTGACGGACATGGGCTTCAAAAAGAAGTTCGTCCTCCAGGCCATCGTCGCCCTCGGCGTGTACGTGGGCGGTGTGCGCTTCGACGCGGCGGCGGCGCTCGGGCTGGAGCC
The DNA here is from genome assembly GCA_965365535.1 of uncultured Rhodothermales bacterium. GTDB lineage: Bacteria > Bacteroidota > Rhodothermia > Rhodothermales > BA12 > CBDUCD01. Next base: position 2,723 of record CBDUCD010000176.1, read on the forward strand.
CCAGGCCAACACGTTTCTGGCCCTGCCCCTGACGATGCTGTGGCTGGTGGGCGTCATGAACGCCGTCAACTTCATTGACGGCCTCGACGGCCTGGCTGCCGGCGTCAGCCTGGTGACGCTGACGGCGATGGGCGTGCTGTTTGGCCTGCAGGGCAACGTGGGCATGGTCGTCGCCGTGGCGGCCATCGCGGGCGGCATCGTCGGGTTTCTGTTTTTCAACTTCAACCCGGCTTCCATCTTCATGGGCGACTCGGGCAGCCTGCTGCTGGGCTACCTGCTGGGCGCCTTTGCCCTCCAGCTCTCGCCCGAGGTGATGGGGGCCATGCCCTTCAGCCCCGCCCTCGTGCTGCTGGTGGTGCTGGGCTTCCCCATCACCGACACGACGCTTTCGATGGTGCGGCGCCTGGTGGCGGGCAAGTCCATCTACGCCCCCGACCGCGACCACATCCACCACCGGCTCTCCAACCGGCTGCCCGTGCGGCAGTCCGTCCTCATTCTCTACGCGGCAAGCGGCCTGCTGGGCGTCGTGGCCATCGCGCTTGCCATCGCGCCCTTCGTGGTGTCGGTGCTGCTGCTGCTGCTGACGGGGCTGGCGGCGTTCGTGGGCCTGTACGCGCTGGGCTACGTGCAGCCCGTGTACCTGGCCCCGCGTGTGAAGGAGCTGCCCAAGCCCTCGAACGTGTTCACGCGCGTGGGCTACGCCGCCCGGCGTGAAGCCCTGCTGACGGCGCGCCGCGAGACGACCAACGCGCGCCTGGCGCGCCTGGAAACGCTCGAAAGCTCGGCGTCCTGAAATTTTAGCAGAGGCCACGCCCATCTCGGCGCCGTGCAGTATTCTCCCCCTTCACAGGAGAACCAAGCAATCGTGAACGCTATTACGCTGAACACCGTCGTACAGGCCACGCCGGACGTGCTCGCAACCAACATGGGCGACGAAACGGTGCTGCTGAGTCCGCAGACGGGCATGTATTTCGGCCTCAACAGCGTGGGGCAGCGGATTCTGGAACTCGTTCACGAGCCGGCTCCCCTTTCCGCCGTCGTAGCCCAGCTTGCCAGCGAGTACGACGTGAACCAGCAGCGCTTGCAGGAGGACGTGCTGGCCTTTGTGGCGGATCTCGTGCAGCACGGCATTGTACTGGTCGCTTCTCAGGATTAAGGGTTGTCTGTATGGAAGGACGTCTGGCGAGGGTGCTGTCGGTGCGTCGGTGGCCGGTACTTTTAGAGGCGGCGACGTTTGTGCTGACGGCCCGTTACCTGCTCGACCACCGTTCCTATGCCGAGTGCGAGCGTTTCTTTCTGGAACAGGAAAGGCGCTTTCGCCGCAAATCGGAGCCAGGCGAGCGCGAGTGGGAGCGCGTCGTCTGGGCCATCCGGGCCGTAGGGCGGCGCACGCTGGGCGACAGGCCCTGCCTGGCAGAAGCACTGGCGGGGCGCTTCATGCTGGCGCGCCGGGGCTACCAGGCCGACCTGCACATCGGCGTGCGTAAGGGCGAAAAGGGCGACCTGCTGGCCCACGCGTGGCTCGAAAGCGGCAACTCCATCGTGCTGGGCGGCGGCCAGTCGCCGGCGCGTTTTCAGCGGCTGCAGCACGTCAAGCTTCCATCGTAACGCCGCCTCCGGGCGCATTTACATGCCAAAAAGGGAGGATGCTCAGACTGAGCATCCTCCCTTTGCCGTTGCCGGAGAATGGGTGCCGCGGGCTTACTTGACGAGCACCACCTGGCGGCTTTCGGAAAACGTCTCGCCTTCCACGCGCATGAAGTAAACGCCCGAGGGCAGGCCCGACCCGTCAATGGTGAGGCGTTTGGCCGTGCTGGCCGGCAGCGTGCCCCGGAAAAGGGTGGCCACCCGGCTGCCTACCACGTTGTAGAGCGCCACTTCTACGTGCTGCGCCTTGCTCACCAGAAGCTGCGCAGCCGTGGTGTGGCTAAAGGGGTTGGGCGCCGGCTCGCCGAACACGTAGGCCACGGGGTGCCCGTCGGCATCGGTCAGCAGTTCGGTCAGCACGACGGAGATTTCCGGGCTGAAAGTGCTCGCCCCGTCGAAATCCACCTGCTTGAGGCGCACTTTGTAGCTGCCCGGCACGGGCGGCTTGAACGAGAACGCGTAGGACTGCTTCTCGCTGGTCGTGCCCTCTCCCTCGCGGAAGCCGGCGCTGCGGAAAACGGCGCTGTCGGCGGCGGCATACTGCACCTCGAAGCCCGCGTTGTTGGTTTCCGAAGCCGTGCTCCACGTAAGGGCGATCACGCCCCCGTCGGCGACGGCCTCGAAGGTGCTCAGCTCGACGGGCAGCACCACGCTGGTGGCGTCGACGAGGTTGCCCTGCGTCCAGGTTTGCCCCAGGGGACTGGAGTTGACGATGGTATTGGTGGTATCCCACGCGAGCGTGGAGAGGGCCTGCGGGTCGAGAATGTGGAAGTAGATTTCTCCCACGTCTGTGAACTGCGTCGTGATCGTCGTGGCCGCCGCGGCGCCGTTGCCGTTCTGTGCAAGCGTGTTGTTGAAGTTGGGGGCAACGTTGAGCGAAACGAGGGCGCCGGGGTTGCGCGTCACGCTGCCCTCGCCATAGGCGCTGCTGAAGGCGCTATCGAACCCCAGAAACCTGTAGTCCTGATTCTTGACCGGGTTGTCGGGAAAGCTGATGTCGAGGCTGTCGAAGTTGAGCACGAAGTTGGAGAGGCCCATCTCGGCGCTGCCGCTCTGGAGGCGAATCTGGATGCGGACGGCGAGGGTGTCCTGCCGCACGGCGGTGGTAAACTGGAGGTCGTAGGTAGGAATGCTCTGGGCCTGCGCCTGGGCGCCGGTCAGTAAGAACAGAGCCAGCAAAAGTCGTTTCATGGGAAGTCGTAAAATAGAGGGGGCGAAAAAAGCACCCGCGTCAGATCAGTTGGGGACGTTGGTCTTGCGGCCCTTGTTGGGCATCCAGAGCTTGATGATGTCGAAGGCGTTGACGAAGCCCGACAGGTCGGCGTCGGCGTTCTGATAACCGGCGCAGCCATTCTGCCCCACCCAGACGCCCGTGGCGTCGGCGAGGTCAATGGTGCCCGAGGCGTCCAGATCGCCAGCGTACATACCATACACGCCAGATTTCAGTTGTACCTGTGCGGCGCTGCCATAAGCCTTGCTCGCGCTCGTGGTAAAGTCGTAGCTGCCACTGCCAGAGGTCAGGTTCACCTTGCCCGCGCTCATCACGGCCAGGTGGTTGCGGTGCCGGACGACCACGTAGTAGCTGCCCGGCGCCACGTCGCCAAAGCGCGGCAGCGAGGTGCCGTCGAAGCCGCGCACGCTGCCATTAGCCATCAGCAGGGCCGCGCGGCGCGTCACCATCGAGGACTGGCTGGTGCTGCTGCGCAGCTCGATCACGACGAAGTCCACGACCGACGTTTTACGCGCGTTGGCCGACAGCTCCCACGTAAGTGTGTTGGCGTAGCTGGCGGCAGGCAGGTTTTTGAAAGCCCCCTCGACGTTCAGGTAGTCCCGCACAGCCGCCGCCATGTTGTTCTGGGCTGCCACGTAAGGCCCCTGCAGCAGCACCTTGAGGTCGAGCGTCAGGTAGTCGGGCGT
>CBDUCD010000177.1:0-6255 GCA_965365535.1 uncultured Rhodothermales bacterium
GCCGTCTCGCCGGGGTCGAGGCGGCGCGTCCACCGGACGATGCCCGTTGCCTCGTCGAGCGTGCCGCCGTCGCGAAGGTCCTTTTTCACCTCGATGTCGCTGTCGGCGGAAAGGGGAATCTGGTCTTCGACCACGACCTCGACGGGGCGCGGGCGCGTGTTGCGCACTTCGATGCGGTAGCCGCGCGCGACCTCGACGCGGCTGCCGAAAAACGACTTTTTGCGGTCGGCATCCACCCGCGTGCGGCGCACGACGACGCCCGCGTCGCGCCCGAGCGAAAGCGTGAGCGTGTCGTCGGGAACGGTGGTGTCGAGAAACGTCTGGCCCACGAAGGCGCCTTCGAGGTAAAGACTCACCTCGCCGGGTTGCAGGCTGTAGGCGTCCCAGCCGGCCAGCCGGGCCGTCAGGTACGCCGCCGGGTCGAGGCGCGGCGCGGTGTAGTAGGTGTAGAGGGCGGGCAGCGTCAACGCCTGCACCTCCACCTCGCGCGGGCGCCCGTCGGAGGGCACGCTGAACGGCGTTTCGATGGTGTACTCGACCGTCGTCACGCGCTCGGTCTGCTGGACGGGCGGCGGCGCGGGCGGCGCGGCAGGCGCCGCCTCCAGGTCGAGGTTGGCGTCGAGGCTGCGCTCCATCGTCACGACGACCTCGCCCAGCATCTCCATACTCTCGGCGAGGTAGAAATCTATGTGATCCGAGCGGAGGGCGGCGCCGAGGGATTCGTAGCCGACGAAACTGGCACGCAGCACGCCCCGCGCGCCCGGCGGCACGTCCAGCCGGTAGCGCCCGGCGATGTCCGTCGCCGCGCCTATGTCTGTGCCCTCGACGACGACGACCACGCCCGGCAGCGGCGACCCGGTGCCCGCGTCGCGCACGGTGCCGGTGATGGTGGCCGGGTTGAAGACCGGCGCGCCGTATTCGACGTGGCCCTGCGAGGCGCGACGATTGCGCGACTGGTAGCCCAGCCGCCACGGCACGGGCGTCGGCTGGGTGGCGCGGGCGTACGGGTCGCCCGTCGAAAGCGTCAGCCGCACGTCCTGCCAGTCCTCGCCCGTCTGCTGCTCGATGGCGGCGCTGAAGGTCAGATCCACGGGGCGGTCGAGGGCGGCGACGCGGGCGTCGTAGCGCGGCTGCCAGCGCGCCCCGCCCACGACGTAGCGCAGCCGGAAGCGCGCCGCCCCCGGCTGGGCCGTCCGCACCGTCGCCACGATGGCGGACGGCACCGTTCCCACGGCCATCGTGATCTGCCCGATCTCGCTCTGGACGCGGGCGCGCTCGGCCTGGAGGCGGTTCGTGAGTTCGCGCAGCGCCAGTTCGCGCAGCCCCAGCTCGGTCAGGCGGGCGCGGTAAAACTCGGCGGCGGCGCGGATCTCGGCGACGGTCGTGTTGGGGCCCAGGTCTTGGTTGGCGGCCAGCAGCAGCTTTTCCTGCGCCAGCACGTCGAGGCGCACGCGCAGGGCGGCGAGGCTGTCGTCGAGGGTTGCCACGCGGCCCCGCAACGCCTCCACCTCGGGGCGGACGGCGGCGGTGTCGGCAAAGTCGCGGCGCGTGGCCACGCTGAGCAGGGTGAAATCGCCCTCGCCCTCGACTTCGACGCGCGCGGGGTCGAGGGCGGCGGGCAGCCCGCCAAAGACGAGGTCCGTGGTGCCGGGCCGCAGGCGCGTCTCGGCAAAGCGCTCGACGCGGGCGCCGCTGGCGTAAACGATGACCTTTTCGATGCGCGACGCGACGGGCTGGTCGGCGTTTTGGGCCCGGGCGGCGGGGACGAGCAGGGCAAAGACGAGCAGCAGGCGCATGGCACGGCAGGGTTAGGCGTGCCGCAAAGTACGGGCGTCAACAAAACGGGCGCAGCGGCGGAATGCATCCACCGCTGCGCCCGGTGCTCCGGCGCCCGCCACGTCAGCGCGGCCCGCCCACGCCGCCGCCGCCGCCGTTGAAGGCCGCCAGCAGCCGCGTCACCTCTTTGACCGTAGCCCCCGCCGCCGCCTTGCCGCTGACGGCGCCCGGCGGCAGCAGCCGGTACCCGACGGACTCGGCGTAGGCCAGCAGGGCGCGGTCGAAAGCCTCCGACTCCGACCCGTTGCCGCTGACGACGTTGAGCTCGGCGGTCAGCAGCTCGCGGAAAAAGTCGGCCACCTCGTCGTCAGAGGGGTCGGCCAGCACGGCCAGCGCGGTGCAGGCGCGGTTGAGCGAGCAGGCGTTTTCGCTGATGGTGAACTCGAACGGACGGGGCAAAAGCAGCTCCTCGATCTGGGCGAGGTAGCCGTCGAGGGTTTCGGCACTTACCTCGCCCGGCGTCTGGCTGCCCAGGCAGGCGTGGCGCAGCACCCGCGTCCAGTACTTCGTGTCCTTGCCCTGCGTCGGGATGTCGCCGTCGAGCAGCGCCTTCGTCACGCCCGCCACGTCGAGGGCAAAGCCGAAGTCGGCGTCCGACGTGCTGGGGCCGACCGTCACCGTCCGCTGCCCGCCGCCCGGGCCCGTATAGGTGTGGGTGGCGTAAAGCTGCGCGTTGAAGCGCCCCTCGGCCACCGGGGGGATGGTAAGCGTGTACGTGCCGGCGGGGACGCTGAAGGTGAAGAGGCCCTCGGGCGTCGTGGTGGCGTAGGCCACCGTCGCGCCTTTTTCGAGCTTCACCACCACGTCCTGGAGGCCCGACTCGCCTTCGTCCTGGCTGCCATTTTCGTTTTCGTCTTCGAAAACGGTGCCCGCGATGCTGAAGGCCGCGCCGCAGGTGCCGGCGCTTTCGGCCTGGAGGGCGTTCACGTCGAAGCCGTCGCCGCGCCGCGAGCCTTTGAAAGGCTTGCGGTCGGTGCGGTCCACCAGGCGCACGAACTGCACGCACACGTCGGAAATGTCGAAGGTGCTGGCCCGCGTGTCCTCGACGCTGCCGTCGTTGCTGGCCCGCCCGACGAGGTGCCAGGGGCCGTTCGGGTTTTCGCCCACGTACACGTCGGCGCTTTCGCGGGGATAGCGGCCGCCGTAGGTTTCCTCGTAAACGGTGATCGTGAGCCCGCGCAGAATCTGGCCGCTGCCAAAGTCGAGCACGAGTTCGCCCTCGGTGGCGTCGGTGTCGAGCCGGTCGAAGCCGAGGCTGTAAAAGGCCCGGTCGGGGGCGCCGAGGGCGGCGGCGGGGTCGCGGCGCTCGGGCGCGATGGCGCCGCTGGGCACGGCCTGCCCCTGCAACGCCGACGTGACGGCGGCGGCGTAAACGCCGGCTTTGCCGCTGGGCGCCGTGCCCCGCTCGACGTGCAGCAGCGCCGGACGCGCGGGCGCGCTGGTGGTGGGGAGGGCGGCGTGGGAAACAGGCTCGTCGGGCGCCATCGTGTCGCAACTGGCCACGAGCAGGCACAGCGCGGCCAGGAGCACCTGGCGCAGGGGGGGAGGTGTACGCATGATAGACTCGCGTTAGGGGTGGAGAATCCGCGCGGCCCGAAAGCCGCCCGGCGTAGTGCTGCCCTGAGGCCGTGAAACAGCCGCGTCGTCAGGATCCGTCGTACCAATTCATGGTGCGATAATAATTCGCGCGCGGGCAAATTCAATGGGCATGCACCTGTCCGCGCGAGAATGCGTACCGTTGCGCGCGCCCGGCCCTCAGCAGCGGCACGGGGCGCCTGCCTCCACAGTACAACGCCTCCGCCGCCCCTTCCCCTCGCCGCATGAAAAAGCTCGTACTCCTCCTGGGATTGCTGGCGTGCGGGCCGCGGGCGGGGCAGGCGCAGCTGCTGCCGCTGACGCACTACACCGCCGACAGCGAGGTCAACGCCCTGCCGTCGGCGGAAGTGCACAAGGTGTACCAGGACAGGCAGGGATTCATCTGGTTTGCCGTTTTCTCGTCGGGCCTGGTGCGCTACGACGGCCACCAGATGACGGGCTACGGCGTCGAGGACGGCCTGCGCGACGTCAACGTGTGGGACGTGCAGCAGGACGGCGAGGGGCGCCTGTGGGTGGGGTCGAACACGGGCCTGTCCGTGTCGGAAAAGCCGCTGGGCGATTACGGGCCGGGCGCCCGCGTCCGGTTCACGGCCGTTCTCGACAGCATCCCCCTGCTGGATTACGCCATCGGGTACAACCGCATGGCCGTAGATGCCGGCGGCTGGGTGTGGGTGGCCAGCGACGGGCAGGGCCTCGTGCGCTACCGCAAAACGGCGGGCCGCGCCCTCGAGGTGGACACCGTCCGCGCTTCCTACGCCCTGGGCGACGCGCGCGACGCGTCTGTGCGCGCCCTCGCCGCGCGCCGCGACGGGTCGGTGTGGGCGTCGCTGACGGGGGGCGGGCTGCTGGCCTTCGAGCCCGGCCAGCAGGTGCCGCGCCGCATCGCGGAAAACCTCGAAGCGGGCGGCGCCACGACGGTGCTCTACGAGGCGCCGGACGGCGTGCTCTGGGGCGGACGCCACGACGGCACGGTCTGGCGCCTCGTCAGCCGCCCGCCGGGCGCCCGCGTGGAAACCGTCAGCACGCCGCTGGGCGTGGCCGTCACGAGTGTGCTGGCGCTGCAGGGCGGCGTGTTGTGGGTGGCCAGCGAGGGTGCCGGCATTGTCGAGGTGCGCCCGGCGGGCGATGCCCCGCCCCGCGAACTCACCCGCGCCAACGGGCTGCTGAGCGAGACCATTTTCCACCTCATGCAAGACCGCGAGGGCAACGTGTGGATTGCCCAGACGGGCGGCGTCTCGAAAATGCGCTACAACTACGCCGCCTTCGAGAACATCACGCCGCAGGCGCCGCGCGGCGTGACGCCGCTGCTGCCGGCGCCCTTCGTCAATGCGGTGCGGCTGGGGGCCGGGCCGGGCGACCCGTGCCGGCTGTGGGCCGCCACGCAGGAGGCCGGCGTGACGTGCATCCCGCCGTCGGGCGCGTCGGTGTCGGTGCAGCAGGCAGACGGGCTGCGCTACAACTGGGTGCTGGGCCTGGAGCACGACGCCCAGGGCCGCCTCTGGATCGGGACGCTGCGCGGCATCAACGTGCTGGCCCTCGGCGCGACGCCCCTGCCACCGGGCGCGCAGAACGTCAGGGCGATTCGGGTGCTGGGCCAGCCCGCGCGCGTGGCCAGCTACGGCCTGGGCTACAGCATCCTGTCCGTCTCGACGGCCCTGCTGCCGCCCGCATCGCCCGAGCAGCCCTCTACCCAGGTGGTGCTGTTCCCGGCGTTCCACGTCCTTTTTGCCCTCGTGGACGACGCGTGGGTCGAGTTCGGCCCCGCGCAGGGGCTGCCCGAAAGCGTGCTGCACGCCGCCACGCTCGACCACGCCGGCTTTCTGTGGGTAGGCTCGCGCGACCAGGGGCTGTATCGCAGCACCCGGCCCCTCACGCGGGCGCTCCTGAAAAGCTACGCCGCCGGGCAGGCGCCCATCGCCTTTGCACGCGTCTGGTCGGTGGACGAGGGGGCGCCTTCCAACCAGATCGAAACCCTGCTCGTCAACGGAGACGACCTGTGGATCGGCACCCCGCAGGGACTCGTCGCCCTGGACCCCGCCGAGGTGCGGGTGCGGGCGCACCTCACGCGCGCCGACGGCCTGCGGGCGGGCAACGCCACCAGCCTGGCCGTTTCGCCCGTGACGGGCCGCCTGTGGGTGGGCACCAATGGCGGCCTGGCCGAGATAGACCCCGCCACGCGCACCGTCCGGCGCACCGTCACCAAGCAGGACGGCCTGGTGGACAACGAGGTGTGGTTCTACGGGTCGGTGGTGGCCGGGCCGGACGGGCGCATCTACTACGGCACCGCCAAAGGCATCGCCATCTACGACCCGTCGCGCGACCTGCCCGGCACCGTCGCGCCGCTGCTGCACCTGACGCGCTTCGAGCAGCACCGCAACGCTATGGGGCAGGACGAGGTGGCCTTCGAGTACGCCGGCCTCAGCTTTGCCAGCGAGCGGCAGGTGCGCTACCGCACCCGGCTCAAAGGCTACGACGCGGGCTGGTCCGAACCCACCGCCGACACGCGCATCCGCTACACCAACCTGTCGGCGGTTTTTCTGTCCAAGAAGTACACCTTCCAGGTGCAGGCCGCCAACGAAGCCGGCGTGTGGACGGACGCGCCGCTCACGTACGACTTTCACGTCATGCCCCGCCTCTGGCTGCGGTGGTGGGCGTTTCTGCTTTACGCCCTCGTGCTGGCCGCCGGCGTTTTCGGCGTGGACCGGGTGCAGCGGCGGCGGCTCATCGCGCAGGAGCGGCAGCGCGCCCGCGAGCGCGAGCGCGAACTCCGCCTCGAAGCCGCCGAGGCGCGCGCCAGCTTTCTCAACGCCGAAAACGAGCGCA
>CBDUCD010000178.1:0-6205 GCA_965365535.1 uncultured Rhodothermales bacterium
GCGCCCATCAGCACCGTGCCGGCGAAGTACGCGGGCGGCGCCGCCGGCGCGAGCGCCAGCACGGCCAGCCCGGCGGCCGCCACGAGGGCGCCCAGCCGCAGCACGCGGCGCGACCCCAGGTGGTCAATGGCGCGGCCGGCGAGGGGCGCGCCCACCGTCATCGTGAGCACGAGGGGAAGGAGCAGGTACGACGCCGCGCTGCGCGAGACGCCCAGTGCGGCCTGGGCAAAAGGCGGCAGAAACACGATGGCGGCCTCGGCCAGCCCCGCGCCCATGCAGAACACGCCGACGAGTTGCACCTGACGGCGGCCCAGCAGCGCGCGGCTGAGTAGGGGCGCCCGCACCCGCCGTTCGTGCCGGACGAGCAGGGCCAGGGAGACGGCGCCCGCCCCCACGAGCGCGACGGGCGCCCCGCCGCCGCTGCGGACGGTGCTGGCGGCGAGGGCGAGGGGCAGCACGGTCGCGCCCAGCAGCAGGGCGCCCTGCCAGTCGAGCGCCCGCCGGGCGGCAGGCGCATCGCCCGGCAGAACGCGCAGCGCGAGGGGCAGCAGCACCGCCGACAGCACGAGCGGCGCCAGAAACACGTACCGCCACCCCGCCTCGACAACGATGCCCGCGTAGATGGGGCCGACGAGAAAGGCGAGGCCGAACACGGCGCCCAGCAGCCCCAGCACGCGCCCCCGGCGCTCGGCGGGAAACGCGTCGCCCACGAGCGCGCTCGCCATCGGAAACAGCCCCGACGCGCCCACGCCCTGCACCACGCGCCCCGCGAGCACGATGCCAAACGAGGGCGCCACGACGACGAGGACCGTCCCCACGGCAAACACGAGCAGGCAGCCCGCGAACACGGGCCGGCGGCCCCGCGTGTCGCCCAGCCACGTCGTGAAGGGAAGCCCGACGAGGTTGGCCAGCACGAACGCGCTCAGCATCCACGCCGACAGGCGCGCCGTCAGCCCGAAGGCCGTTTCGACGGCGCGCAGCGTGGGCCCGACGAGGGCGATGTCGAGCGCGGCGACGAGGGTGCCGAGAAACAGCACGGCCACGAGGGCGCGCGAGGGCGGGGCGGGAGGCAAAAGCGGTCGGGTTGGCAGGCGGCGTCCGGCGGGGCGGGCGGCGGATGTTACCTTGCCCTGCCCCACCATTGCAACGCGCCGCGCCGCCTCCAGCCCTCCGCGCGCCATTCCGCAACCAATCCTCACGTACCGACGCGATGACCCCACGCTTTCTGCTGCTGCTTGCCGTCTGTTTCTGCGCGCCCGGCATGGCACACGCCCAGGGCCTGCCCCTCAGCCCGCCCCTCGCCCTGCCCGGCGTCACCTACCGCGCCAGCGTGCCCCTGCCCGAAGCGGTGCTGGGCTATGCCATCGGTACGCGCCACACGCGGCCCCACGAGGCCATCGAATACGTCCGCGCCGTCGCCGCCGCCGCCCCGGATCGCGTCTCGTTCAGCGAGTACGCCCGCACGTGGGAAGGGCGCCCGCTCGTGCAGGTTATCATCACCTCGCCCGCCAACCACGCCCGCCTCGACGCCATCCGCGAGGCCAACCTGAAACTGTCCGACGCGCCAGAAGCGGTTTCGGACGCCGACCTCGCCAACATGCCCGCGATTGTGTGGATGGGCTACAGCGTCCACGGCAACGAGGCCAGCGGGACGGAAGCCGCCCTGCTGACGCTCTACCACCTCGCCGCCGGCGAGGGCGACGAAGTTCAGCGCGTGCTCGACCAGACGGTCGTCCTGCTCGACCCCATGCTCAACCCCGACGGGCGCGACCGCTTCGTGGACTGGGCCAATGCCTACCGCGGCGCCGTGCCCACGGGCGACCCGCAGGACGCCGAGCACAACGAAGCCTGGCCGTACGGGCGCACCAATCACTACTGGTTCGACCTCAACCGCGACTGGCTGCCCGCCGTCAACCCCGAGGCCGACGGGCGGCTGCGCCTGTTCCACCAGTGGCGCCCGCAGCTTCTTACGGATTTCCACGAGATGGGCGGCGAGGCGACGTTCTTTTTCCAGCCCGGCATCCCGTCGCGCACCAACCCCAACACGCCTGCCGCGAATCAGGAGATGACGGCCCGCATCGCCCTGTTCCACGCCGACATCCTGGACAGCATCGGCTCGCTGTACTACACGAAGGACTCGTTCGACGACTTTTATTACGGCAAAGGCTCGACGTACCCCGACGTGAACGGCAGCGTGGGCATTCTATTCGAGCAGGCGTCGTCGCGCGCACTTGTCGTGGATACCGACGCGAACGGGCGGCTGACGTACGGCTTCACCATCCGCAACCAGGCGGCGGCGTCGCTGTCGTCGCTGCGGGCGGCGGTGGCGCTGCGCGTGGATCTGCTCAAAATGCAGCGCGACTTTTACGCGACCGCGCCCGAGGTGGCGCGCAAGGCCGGTTTCGCGGGCTACGCCTTTGGCGATGGCGGCGCGCCGGGACGGGCGCGTGAACTCGTGAAGTTGCTCCAGAAACACCGCATCCAGGTCAACCGGCTGGCGCGCCGGGTCGAGGCCGAGGGCGAGACGTTCGCGCCCGAAACGTCCTTTTTCGTCCCCCTCGACCAGCCGCAGGCCCGCCTGGTGATGGGCCTGTTCGAGCGCCCGCGCACCTTTACCGACTCGCTTTTCTACGACGTGTCCGCGTGGACGCTGCCGTACGCCTTTGGCCTGCCCATGGCCGAGGTGAAAGGGGCAGGGCTGGCGGGCGCCGCCGTGCCGCCCGTCGAAAAGGTGGCGGGGCGCGTGGTGGGTGGCCCGGCGCGCTATGCGTACGCGATAGAATGGGGCGACTGGCTGACGCCCCGCGCGCTCTACCAGATCCAGCAAAAAGGCATCCGCGTGCGCCTCGTGCCTGACCCCTTCACCGCCGTGGCAGGCGGGCAGCGCCGCGCGTTCGGGCGCGGCACGCTCGTCATCCCCGTCGTGCAGCCCGCCGGCGCCGTTGCGGGCGTCCACGAGGCCATCGCCGAAATCGCTGCGGCGACGGGCGTGACGGCCTACGCCCTCGACGCCGGCCTCGCCCTCGAAGGCCCCGACCTGGGCGGGCGCACGGCGACCGTCCTCGAAAAGCCGCGCATCGCCCTCGTCATCGGCGCGGGCACGGATGCCAATAATGCGGGCGAGATGCGGTGGCTGCTGGGCGAAACCTTCGGGCTGCCCCTGTCGCTTCTCGATGCGGACGACCTCGAAAACCTCGACCTGGGCAAGTACACGACGATTTTGATGGCAGGCGGGCGCTACCCCGCCGAGGCGAGCGAGGCGCTGCGCCGCTTCGTGGTGCAGGGCGGCCACCTCATCGCCACCTCCAGCGCCGTTGATTACGTCGTCCGCGCGGCCCTGGCGCGGCTCACGCCCCGCGACGCCGCCCCCCGCGACTCGCTGCTGCTGCAGGTGCCTTTTGCCGACCTGGAAGCCACGCGGGGCGCGCAGGCCGTGGGCGGCTCCATTTTCCGCGCCCGCGTAGATACCACGCACCCCCTCGGCTTCGGGCTGCCCCCGACGATGTATTTCTTCCGCGACCGGGCCAGCTTCTACGACGCCTCCGACGTGCCGGGCGCGAACGTGGCCCGCTACACCAGCGAGCCGCTCGTGGCGGGCTACCTGTCGCCGTCGCGCGAAAAGCAGGCCGCGGGCGCTGCCGCCGTCGTGGCGCTGCGCGAGGGGCGCGGGCGCATCGTGCTCGTGCCCGACAACCCGGCGTTTCGCGGCTTCTGGCTGGGCTCGTCGGCCCTGCTGCTCAACGCCATCTTTTTCGCCGGCGCCTACTGATAGTCTGTTGATGGAAAACGCCCCCGAACCCCTCGCCAACCGGCTGGGCGAGAGCCTCAGCCCGTACCTGTTGCAGCACGCCCACAACCCCGTGGCGTGGCAGCCGTGGGACGACCGGGCGTGGGCGCTTGCCCGCCGCCTCGACCGGCCCGTGCTGCTTTCCATCGGCTACGCCACGTGCCACTGGTGCCACGTCATGGCCCACGAGTCGTTCGAGGACGAGGCCGTCGCGGAGGCCATCAACCGCGTGTTCGTGCCCATCAAGGTGGACCGCGAGGAGCGGCCCGACGTGGACGCCATCTACATGGAGGCGCTCCAGGCCACGGCGGGGCGCGGCGGGTGGCCCCTGACGGCCCTGCTGACGCCCGATGCCCGCCCGTTCTACCTCGCCACGTACCTGCCGCCCCGCGCCCAACACGGGCGCCCCGGCGTCGTCGAACTCGCCCAGGCCGTTGGCGAGGCGTGGCGCCATCGCCGCGACGAACTCACCGGCCACGCCGCCCGGCTGACGCTCGCGCTGAATGCGCCGCTGCCCTCCGCCGCGCCCGGCACGCTGCCCCCGCCCGGCCCCGACACCCTCGACCGCGCTTTCGACCAGCTCCGGCAGCGCTTCGACGCCGAAAGGGGCGGGTGGGGCGCGGCGCCCAAGTTTCCAACGCCGCACGTGGGGCGCTTCGGGCTGCGCTACGCCGCCCGCACGGGCCGGGCGGAAGCCCGCGCGATGGTCGAGAAAACGCTCCACGCCATGCGCCGGGGCGGCCTTTTCGACCAGCTCGGCGGCGGCTTCCACCGCTACAGCACCGACGCCACGTGGACGCTGCCGCACTTCGAGAAAATGCTCTACGACCAGGCGGGCCTGCTGCTGCTCTACGCCGAAGCGTGGGCGGCGACGGGCGAGGCGCGTTTCGCCCGGACGGCCCGCGAAACCGTCGCCTACCTCGACCGCAACCTGACCGGCCCCGAGGGCGCCTTTTTTGCCGCCGAGGACGCCGACAGCGAGGGCCGCGAGGGCGCTTTTTACGTGTGGACGATGGCGGAAATCGAGGAAACGCTGGGCGCCGACGACGCTCGACGCTTTGCCCGCGCCTACTCGGTGGCGCGGGAGGGCAACTTCGCCGACGAAAGCACGGGCCGCCGGACGGGCGAAAACGTCCTCCACGAAGCCGCCGGGCTGGACGACGCGCAGCGCGACGCCCTCGCGCCCGCCCGCGCGGCCCTGTTCGCCCGCCGCGAAACGCGCCCCCGCCCCCTGCTCGACGACAAAATCCTGACCGACTGGAACGGGCTGATGGTTGCCGCCCTGGCCCGCGCCGGCACGCTGCTGGCCGACGCATCGCTGGTGGCCCGCGCCTGCCGGGCAATGGACTGGCTGCTCGAAAACATGACCACGCCCGAGGGCCGGCTGCTGCACCGCGCCCGGCACGGGCACGTCGGCCTCGACGCCCTCGCCGACGACTACGCCTTTACGGTCTGGGCACTTGTCGAACTGCACCAGGCCACGCAGCAGGCGCGCTGGCTGGCCGAGGCGTTCAAGCTCCAGGCCCACTTCGACGCGCATTTCTGGGACGACGAGGCCGGCGCCTACGCCCTCCAGCCCGACGACGGCGAAGCCCTCATCGCCCGCACGGTTGCCCGCTACGACGGCGCCGCGCCCAGCGCCAACAGCGTGGCCGCCCACAACCTCGTGCGGCTCGCCAAGCTGGGCGGGCGCCCCGACCTGCGCCGCCGCGCCCTCGCGCTGCTCGCCTCGTCGGCGGCGGAGCTGCACGCGGCGCCCTCGGGCCACGCCCACCTGCTGCTCGCCCTCGACGAAACCGTGCACGACGCGCCCGAGGTCGTCCTGGCCGCCGCGCCCGGGGCCGACGTGGCGCCGTTCGTGGAGGCGTTTCGCGCCGCCCGCCGCCCGGGCGCCCTCGTCGTCACCCTCGACGGCGCGGGGCAGGCCCTGCTGGCGCCTTTTGCGCCCGGCCTCGCCGCCTTCGCGCTACCCGCCGAGGGCGTGCAGGCGTACGTGTGCCAGAACCTGACGTGCGAGGCGCCCGTTGGCAGCGCCGCCGACCTCGCCGCCCGGCTGTAGCGGCGTGGAACCTTTGAAATCATCGAGCCTGCCAACGGCTCACGCCCGCCGCCATGAACGAACTCCAACTTTTACAACAGGAACTGACCCGGCTCTCGCCCGACGAGCAGGAATCGTGGGCGGGCTGGTTTCGCCACGAGTTGCACGCGCTGCGCCAGCACGACGCGTGGTACCACGCCCTTTCACCTGCCGAGCGCGACGCGCTGCGAAGTGCCGTTGAGGAGGGCCTCGGCAGCGGCGACGGCGGCCTGCTCGACACGGCGACCATCAAGCGCGACGCCCGCGCCCGCTGGGAGGCCCGGCAGTCCTGATGGCGGAAGTCCGCCAGACCGCCCGCGCCCGCAAAGACCTGGGCGACC
>CBDUCD010000179.1:0-6194 GCA_965365535.1 uncultured Rhodothermales bacterium
GACCGCCTCGACGAGCCGGCGGCGTACGTGCCCATCGACATCTCCGAAGGCCACCTGCTCGATGCCGCCGACGCGCTCAGGGCGCAGTACCCCGGCCTGCCCATCGTGCCCGTCGCCGCCGACTACACGGCGCCTTTCCACCTGCCCGACACGCCGGGGCGCCGGACGGTCGTCTTTTTCCCCGGCTCCACCATCGGCAACTTCGAGCCGGCTGCTGCGGTGCCTTTTCTGGCGGGCATGGCGCGCGTGGCCGGGCCGGGCGGCGGCCTCGTCGTGGGCGTCGACCTGCGCAAAGACGCCGCCGTGCTCGCCCGCGCCTACGACGACGAGGAGGGCGTGACGGCAGCCTTCAACCTCAACCTGCTCGTCCGCATCAACCGCGAACTCGGCGCCGACTTCGACCTGGCCGGCTTTGCGCACCGCGCCGTGTGGAATGGCGCGCTGGGCCGCGTCGAGATGCACCTCGTCAGCCGCACCGACCAGCAGGTGCACGTCGGCGGCGAAAGGGTGGACTTTCGGGCGGGCGAGACCATCCACACCGAGAACTCCTACAAGTACACCGTCGCGGGTTTTGGCGAGATCGCCGCGCAGGCCGGTTTCCAACCCGTGCAGGTTTGGACGGACGCCGCCGCGTATTTCAGCGTCCACTACCTCGTCGTGGCCTGACGCGGGCGCAAAAAAAGGCGGCTGGCCCCACCACAAAGCCAGCCGCCGACGGGCGTTGAATAATATGTATGGCCCGCCTCCTGCCGGGTGCTCTATTGTGCCATCAGGCACCCGGCGAAGATCACCATGCCCCCCCTATCGGTGCGGCAAGGCGCGTTCTTTAGGTGTATATGCGAAATAAAAGCCGCAAAAGGGTCACGCCGCCGCCGATTTCACAAAGCCCCGTGCGCGCAGACGCCAAGAAAGCGAAGAGAAGGCGGCGGCGCCATCCCGGAAAAAGGGGATATGCGAAGTAGCACAGGTATTTTGCTTTCTCAGCCCCTACACCGCCATGCGCTACCTCCTGCCCCTGTTCTTTTTCGCCGCCTGCACGTCGCGGGCGCAAGAGCCGCCCTCCATCATGGACTCGGGCGGAAAGCTCATGCCCGAGCAGGCCGCCTACGACGTGCACTACTACGCCCTCGACCTCGCGCTCGACCCCACCGCGCACACGCTTGCCGGCACGGCCACCGTCGAGGCCACGATGGTGCAGCCCGAAGAT
Source organism: uncultured Rhodothermales bacterium (assembly GCA_965365535.1). Taxonomy (GTDB): domain Bacteria; phylum Bacteroidota; class Rhodothermia; order Rhodothermales; family BA12; genus CBDUCD01. Next base: position 1,208 of record CBDUCD010000179.1, read on the forward strand.
TTCCTCGTGCTCGACCTCGACACGGTGTACGCCATTGGCGAGGTGCGCGTGGACGGCGCGCCGCGGCCTTTCCACCGCGAGGGCGGCAAGCTGTGGATAGGTCTGGAGACGACGCGGCAGCCCGGCACGCGCGTCGCCGCAACCGTCCGGTACAGCGGCACGCCCCGCACCGCCCGCCGCGCGCCGTGGGATGGCGGCTTCGTGTGGGCCACGACGGCCGCCGGGCAGCCGTGGATTGCCACCGCCGTGCAGAACGAAGGCGCCGACCTGTGGTGGCCCTGCAAAGACCACCCTTCCGACGAGCCGGATTCCATGACCATCGCCGTTACGGTGCCGCAGGGGCTGTTCGTGGCCTCGAATGGCCGGCTGCGCGAGCGGCGCGCGGTGCCCGGCGGCGAGCGCTTCACGTGGTTCGTCTCGACGCCCATCAACAACTACGGCGTGGCCCTCAACGTGGCGCCCTACCGCGAAATCGCGGGCCACTTCACCAGCGTCACGGGCGAAAGGGTGCCCATGTTTTTCTGGGTGCTGCCCGAGCGCTACGACGACGGCCTGCGGCTGTTCGAGGAGATGAAGGCGCACCTCAACTTCTACGAACGAACCCTCGGGCCGTACCCCTTCCGCGCCGACAAGTACGGCGTGGCCCACACGCCCCACCTGGGCATGGAGCACCAGACCATTATCGCCTACGGCAGCGACTTCGACGACGAGCCCGACGGCTTCGACTGGCTGCACCACCACGAACTGGGCCACGAGTGGTGGGGCAACCTGGTGACGGCGTGGGACTGGCGCGACTTCTGGATCCACGAGGGCTTTTGCACCTACATGCAGGGCCTTTACGCCGAAGAACGCGAAGGCCAGGCGGGCCTGGAGCGCTACGTCCGCAAGTGGCACCAGGGGCTGGCCAACACGCGCCCCGTCGCCCCGCGCGCGTCGCAATCCACCGATACGGCCTACAACGGCGACATCTACAACAAGGGCGCCCTCGTCCTCCACAGCCTGCGCTTTCTCGTGGGCGACAGCCTGTTCCGCCAGTCGCTGCGGCGCTTTGCCTACCCGACGCCCCAGATGGAAAGCGTCACCGACGGCTCGCAGACGCGCCTCGTCACGACCGACGACTACGTGCACCTCGTGAGCCGGCTGGCCGGGCGCGACCTGGCGTGGTTTTTCGAGGTGTACGTCCGCCAGCCCGCGCTGCCCGCGCTGCGCACCACGCAGGACGGCGAGTGGCTGAAGCTGCAATGGGAGGTGCCCGGCGACCTGCCCTTCCCCATGCCCGTCGAGGTCGAAGTGGCGGGCGTCCGGCAGCGCGTCGAGATGCCGGAGGGCAAGGGGCAGGTCCGCGTGCCCCCCGGCAGCCAGGCCGTCGTGGATGGCGCGGGCTGGGTGCTGCGCAGGCAGTAGCGGCAGGCGGCAGCGGTGCGCCAGAGGCGACGGCGCGACGAGGGAGAAAGCTTACGCCAAGTGCTCTGCGCGGCAAAGCCACGGGGGCCGTTAGTTCATACAGCCCTGTCGAGCATGTGATTACCTTGTGCATGTCGTTGTCCGCACTTGGCTTAGAACGGGACGCGATAGATTTTCCTTTTTCACCAACCTGCCTTCACCATGAACCGTGTTACCATCCAGGCGCTGCTGCTGACGCTGCTCGCGGGCGTCGCCGGCGTTCAACACGCGCAGGCCCAGTGCGTCCAGACGCAGGGCAACTTTACCGCCGAACTCCTGCTCGACGGCGCCAACTCGGACGGCACCTTCACCTACGTCTGGGGCGTCACGTTCAGGAGCAACTCCACCTGGCTGACCGACCTCTGGTTTCAGAGCGCCGGCGCCGCGGTGACCAGCTCCGTCGTGCAGCCGCAGTACACCACGTGGACGCGCTCGCAGGTGGCCGAGGCGCCGGGCACGGGCCAGCCTGCCGAGTACTACACCTTCAACTCGGGCTTCAAGCTGCAGCGGGGCCGCCAGTTCACCTTTGCCTACACGACCGACTTTACCGACCCCGTGCAGGTGCGCGCGGTCTCGAACAACGGCACCGTGTACACCGCCGGCTTCACCAGCGCCACGTGCGGCAACCTGCCCGTCGAACTCACCTCGTTCGACGCGCGCGCCGACGGCGGCGCCGCCGCGATTGCGTGGACGACGGCGAGCGAGACCAACAACGCCGGCTTCCACGTCGAGATGAAGGCGCCGGGCGCGGCGGGCTTTACCCCGCTCGAGTTCGTGCCCGGCCACGGCACGACCGCCGAGGCGCAGCAGTACGCCTTCCGCACGGGCACGCTGGCGCCGGGCCGCTACACCTTCCGCCTGCAGCAGGTGGATTTCGACGGCGCGACGGACTACAGCGACGCCGTGGAAGTCGAGATCGCCTCGGGCGAGCCGCTCTACGTCCAGCCTTTCGCGACGACCCTGAGCGGGGCCACGGCGATCACCTTCACGTCCGAGCGCGCCGACTTTGTGCGCGTGTCGCTTTACAACGCCCTCGGGCAGCAGGTGGCCGCCCTTTTCGCCGGCGACGTGGCGGCGGGCCAGCCCACGCAGGCCCTGCTCGACGCCTCGCGGCTGCCTTCGGGTGCCTACTTCCTGCGCCTCCAGGGCAGCACCTCCGGGCGCACCACGCAGGTCACCGTCGTGCGCTGATCGGCACCTCCGGTTTTCTTCCCGAACGGGCAGGCTCTACGCGGGGCCTGCCCGTCTTTTTTGGCCCGCGCGGCTGTTTTTAAGCCCTGCATTCTGCTGACGATAAAGGCTGTGCACGCCAGTAACCCACAGCCATGCAGAGCACGATTCTCGGACGGATCGGGCTGCTTTTCCTTCTCGTCGCCGCTCCGTCCGCCTTTGCCCAGCGCGCCGCGCTGCCCGCCGCCCCTGCCGCCGCGCGCCGCGCCGAAGCGCTGCACGCCCGCGCCCGCCGCGAGGCCCGCCGCGCCGACGACGACGCCCGGAGCCTGGGCGCGCTCCGCGCCCGCCTGGACGTGGCGACGCGCTTTACGACCGCCCGCGGCCTCTACGAACTCGTCCGCGCCGAAGGCGGGCGCCCCGTCTTTTTGCAGACCCTCGGCACCGCCGACGACGGCGACGCGCCGCCCCTTTACGCCGGCCCCGAACTGAGCGGGCAGGGCGTCCAGGTGGGGCTGTGGGATGGCGGCATCGTGCGGCAGACGCACCAGGAGGTGGCGGGCCGCGCGACAGTCGTGGACGGCCTCGCCTCGGTGCAGACGCACGCCACCCACGTGGGCGGCACCATTGCCGGGCGCGGCGTGGACAACCAGGCGCGGGGCCGCGCCCACGACGCGCGCATCGTCTCGTACGACTGGGGCCGCGACCGCACCGAGATGGCCGAGGCCGCCGCCCGCGGCCTGCGCCTTTCCAACCACTCGTACGGCCAGACGTACGGCTGGGTGTTCAACGTCCGCAAGGATGGCCGCTGGGCCTGGCTCGCCGACCCCGCCGCCGCGCGCGACGAGCGCTTTGGCGGCTACGACTGGCTGGCCGCCTCGTGGGATGGCATCGCCTACGACGCGCCCTACTACACGATGGTCAAGGCCGCCGGCAACGACCGGGGCGAAGGCCCCGAGCCGGGCGCCGAGCACTGGTACCTCGACCCCGTGCGGAGCATGTGGGTGCTCAGCACGATGCCCCGCGAGCGCGACGGCGGCGCAGACGGCTACGGCACCGTCATTGACGCGGGCAACGCCAAAAACGTCGTCACCGCCGGCGCCCTCGGCGCGCCCGGCAGCGGCCAGACGCTGGCCGGCAGCGCCTGGGGCCCGACGCGCGACGGTCGCATCAAACCCGACATCACCGCGCCCGGCTACCGCGTCTATGCCTCGACGGCCGCCACCGACCAGAGCTACGCCGCGATGAGCGGCACCTCGATGGCCGCCGCCACGACGACGGGCACCCTTGCCCAGCTGCTCGAACTCGAAAAGGTGGCCCTGCCCGGCGACTCGCTCCGCGCCTCCACCTACCGCGCCCTCCTCATCCACACCGCCGACGAGGCAGGCAGCGCGCCCGGCCCCGACTACGCCTTCGGGTGGGGCATCCTCAACGGCGACCGCGCCGCCGAGACGCTTTTCGAGGGCCTCACCGACAGCCCGCACACCCTTATCGCCGAGCGCGACGTGCAGCCCGGCGCCGAGCAGACCTTCCAGGTGTTCAGCGACGGCAAAGCGCCGCTGCGCGTCACCGTTGCGTGGACCGACCCGGCGGGCAGTGCCGAAGCCGCCGCGGCCCTCGTCAACGACCTCGACGTGACGGTCGAGCGCGGGGGCGACGTTACGGCGGCGTGGGTGCTCGACCCGGCGCAGCCCGCCCTGCCCGCCACGCGCGGCCTCAACACGCGCGACAACGTGGAGCAGGTGGTCGTGGACGCGCCCGCCGCCGGCTTCTACACGGTTCGCGTCCTGTTCCGCCAGCAGCACGGCGCCCCCGCCGAGGCGGCAGGCCAGCCGCAGACGTTCTCGCTCGTCGCCACGGGCCTGTCGGATGCCGCCGCGCTTCCCGTCGAACTCACGTCGTTCGAGGGCGTCGCCTCGGCCCGCGAGGCGCTGCTGCGGTGGACGACGGCGAGCGAGACCAACAACGCCGGCTTCCACGTCGAGATGAAGGCGCCGGGCGCGGCGGGCTTTACCCCGCTCGAGTTCGTGCCCGGCCACGGCACGACCGCCGAGGCGCAGCAGTACGCCTTCCGCACGGGCACGCTGGCGCCGGGCCGCTACACCTTCCGCCTGCAGCAGGTGGATTTCGACGGCGCGACGGACTACAGCGCCGAAGTCGAACTCGACCTGGGCGGCGACGCGCCCTTTACGCTCGCGGCGCCCGCGCCCAACCCCTTTGACCGCCAGACGGCGGCGCGCCTCAGCGTCGCCCGCGCCCAGCACGTCCGCGCCAGCGTGTTCGACCTGCTCGGGCGCCACGTGGCCCGCGTGTTCGAGGGCGACGTGGCCGCCGGCGCCGCCGAAACCCTCGTGGTGGACGGCAGCGCCCTCGC
>CBDUCD010000180.1:0-6193 GCA_965365535.1 uncultured Rhodothermales bacterium
GTGCCGGCAGGCGTTTTCAAAAACCCGAACCTCGTCGTAGAACGTTTCATGCCCGAGCGCAAAGACGATTTGTATTGCCTGCGCTACTACCTATTTCTGGGAGACCGGGAAGTCGGGTACCGCGTGATGTCGCACGACAAGGTGGTGAAAAGCGCCAACATCGAAAGCTGGGAGGAAATCGAGCCTTCGGACGAAATCCGGGCCATCCGAAAAAAACTCGGGTTCGACTACGGGCGGTTCGATTACGTGGTGCACGAAGGCGAAACCGTGCTGCTGGACGCCAACACCACGCCCGCGCTGTTCAAGTTCAACAAGCTCAACCTGTCGCGGCCCCTGGCCGAGAAGCTGGCGCCGGGCATCCGGTGTTTTTTGCCAGAAGCATAGCCGCGAAAAGCATGGCGCCGCCCGGCGGTATTATTCTTGTCCCTGCGGTCGGGACCCTTACTGAAAGCCTGCTGGATCGGTTTTCTGGCCTGCGCCGGAAAAGCGTGCCGCAGCGGTAGGGCGAGGCGAACGTTACGCCCGTGTAAACGAGGCGCCCTGTGCTGCCTTCTCGTTCTTGCGTGCAGACGCCTAAATCCTTATCGTGCCAGCAGTAACGTCGTGCTACCTCAGGTAATACATCAGGTAGCGGCTGTGCACCGCCCCTCTTCAACCAAACCAGCCGGACTTGTGCGACAAACCATCGCCACCGGGGCCCTTGCCGCCCTCCTCCTGTTTCCCGCTGCGTGCGCGCAGTACCGTCCCCTTCAGCCTACCGCGCAGGCGCGTCCCGCCCAGCAGACGCCCCCACCACAGCCCATCACGGCGCTGGCCGAGGATGACGAGGTGCCCCTGGCGCCGCTCGACGACGCCCAGGTACTCGAACGCATGAGCCGGGTGTACGGCTACCAGTCCGAGATCATGATGGCGCAGGCGCAGGGCGACGGCGAGCGGGTCGAAAAGCTGCTCGACCTCTCGATGACCGAGCTGGCGCGGCTTCAGCCCGAGGAAGGAGTGCTCGAAGGCCCCGACGGCGCCCGCTACCGCGAACTCTACCGCAGCGTCCTGACGGAGTACGAGCGCCATTACGGCGTTTCCTCGGAGGCCATGCAGGTCGAGTACGGCGACGTGTTCGCCCTCCGCGCCGACATGTTCGCCTCGCTCAACGACGAGGTGCCGCTGCTCGAAAACGTCGAGTTGCCCAAGCTGCTGCCCATCGCCACGACGATTCCGATGACGCGGCACCGGCTCGTGGACAACAGCATCGCCTACCTGCTGCGCTCGCCCGAGCGCCACCTCTACCGCTGGATCGAGCGGTCGGAGACGTACTTCCCCATGATCGAGCAGGTGCTCGAAGAAGAAGGCGTGCCGGACGAGCTGAAGTACCTCGCCATGATCGAGAGCGGCCTCAACCCGCGCGCCAACTCGTGGGCGCAGGCGGGCGGCATGTGGCAGTTCATCAAGGCCACGGGCAGCGCTTACGGGCTGGAAACGAACGAGTGGGTTGACGAGCGGCAGGACCCCGAAAAGGCCACGCGCGCGGCGGCCCGCCACCTGCGCGACCTCCACGACCTCTTTGGCGGCGACTGGCAGCTGGCCCTCGCGGGCTACAACTGCTCGCCGGCGCGCATCAAGCGGGCCCTCGCGCGGGCCGAGCAGCGGCTGGGCCGCACGCCGACGTTCTGGGACATCTACGACGACATCCCGAAGGAGACGCGCAACTACGTGCCCATGTTTATCGCGGCGTCGCTGCTGGCCTCCAACCCCGAGGCCCTCGACCAGAGCCGCATCACGCCCGGCCCGCGCTACGAGTACGACATGGTGCCGGTGCGGGGGATGCTCACCCTGGCCCAGGTGGCCCAGATGGCGGGCACCAGTGAGGACGTGATTCGCGCCCTCAACCCCGAGTTGCGCCGGGGCACGCTGCCGCCTTCCAACAGCCATTATGGCCTGCGTCTGCCGGCAGGCACGAGCGCCTCTTTTGTGGCCGCCTACGAAAAACTCGACGCCCGCGACCTCGACAACGAACTCACGCACACGGCGCGGCGCGGCGAAACGGTGACGGGGCTGGCGCGCACGTACGGCGCGACGGCCGAGAGCATCCGCAGCCGCAACGGGCTCAAGGGCAACAGGCTGCGCGCCGGGCAGCGCCTCACCATTCCGTTCGAGCAGGAGGGCCGCGTCGTCGTGGCCGCAGACCAGGTGCAGACGGTGCAGTTCCGGGCGCGTCCGCGCCGTCCCATCCTAGCCGCGAACGGCGAGCCCGCGCTCCGGACGCCCTCCAACGGCGTCACCCCCGTGCGGACGGTCAGCAGCACGGGTTCGCGCACGGCGGCGCGTGAGACGGAGGCGGCGCCTTCGACGCGCAGCAGCGCGAGCAGCACCACCAGCACGCGCGTCGTGTACCGGGTGCGCCGGGGCGACTCGCTGGGCAAAATTGCCGACCGCTACAACACCACGGTCGGCGAAATCCGCCGCTGGAACCGCCTCAGCGGCAACACCATCCGCACGGGCCAGCGCCTCTACCTCTACACGGGCGGCGGCGCGACGGCGGCGGCCGAGGAGGACGCGCCTGCCCCGCGCGAGACGCCCCGCACGGCGGCGCCGGCCACGACGCACCGCGTGGCGCGTGGCGAAACGCTGAGCAGCATTGCGCGCAAGTACGGCGTGTCGGTGGCCAGCCTGAAGGCGTGGAACGGCCTCGACGACGCCAGCATCCAGGCCGGGCAGCGCCTCAAGGTGGAAGGCGGCAGCACCGCCGCCGCGCCCGCCCGCGCGACGACGCACCGCGTGCGGCGCGGCGAGACGCTGACGGCCATCGCGCAGAAGTACGGCGTGTCGGTGGGCGACCTCAAAACGTGGAACAACCTGCGCAGCGGCAAAATCCTCGTCGGCCAGCGCTTGCGCGTCAACGGCTGAACCCCGCGCCGCCGAAACACGAAAAGGCAGTCTGCACGCGCAGGCTGCCTTTTTTTGCGGGTGCCGCCCGGGTCAGCCGCCGTCGAGGACGTAGCGCAGGAAGTCCTCGGCGGTGCTGAAGGGCTGGCCGTCGGGCACGACAAACGCCGAGACGGCCTGGATGAGCCCTTCGGCCTGCTGCGGCACCTGCTCGCGCAGCCGCGCCTTGAAGCGGGTGAAAAAGGCGTGCTGCTCCTCGGGCCGCGCGTCGGCGAGAAAGATGATGAGGTGCTCGCGGACGGCATCCACGAAGGCGTCGTCGTGGGGGCGGAGGGTATCTACGGCCAGGTCGGAAAGCGTCTCGAAGTCGAACGGCCCCTGCCGCGCCTGCGGCTCGATGCGCAGCGCGACAAGCAGGAACTGGGCGCCGCCGGCGTCGCGCCGGTCGAACTGCTGCTGCAACCGGGTGGCAAAGGCCGCGCGGCTCGTCTTTTCAATCGTCGCAAAACGCGGGGCGGCAGGCGTTTCCACCGGGGCCGCCGCGGGCAGGCTGGACGAGAAGTGGGTGCCGGCTGTGTAACCTCCCGCGCTGGACGAAAGCGCCGGGCCGGGCAGGGGCGCTGCGGGCCCCGACGCTGCGGGCGCGGGCTGGCCCAGTTTCACGCCCGGCGCGCGGTCCGGCGGGCGCTGCTGCCGCGCCGCGCCCAGCGGCACGATGCGGTACCGCGTGCCCGCCTGCCTGGCATCTTCTGCCCCTCCGGGCGCCTCCCACTCGGCAGCGGCAGGCGGCGTGGACGGGGCGGACGGCGCTTGCAGGTAGCGCGCATGGGGCGGCGGCACGACCTCCTCGACCACGTCGCGCAAGTCCCACATCTCGACGGTCTGGCGTTGCAGGTGGCCGATGTTGGGCATGAGCACCAGGCGCCGCTCGGTGCCGTCGGGGTGCTCGGCGTCCATCTCGACGTGGAGCGTGGCCGTCACCTGGCCCTTCATGAAGTCAATGACGCGGGCCGACTGCGCGTTCGCGGGCTGCGGCATCACGAGCAGCGTCGTCATGTCGAGCACGTCGGTCTGCTCCAGCATCTCCACGAACGCCGTCCGCATCCGGTCGTACGACTGGAAGGCCGTGAAGGGCATGAAGTCGTGGATGACGAGGCGCTGCGGGCGGCCCTGCCGCAGAATCGCCACCAGGTCGCCCAGCGCGCGCGCGATGTCGTCGTCGTGTTCCGAGAGGCGGCGCAGCACGGGCGGCATCCGCATCAGCCGCACCTGGCCCCGCGTGCAGGCGCCGCGCAGGTCGAAGCCGATGGAGGCCGCCTGGATGATGAGGTCTTTGGGCCGCGCCGCCGACAGCAGCAGGCCCGTTTCGCCCGACTGGGCGCCCGTCTGCACAAAGCGCAACGGCAGCAGGTCGCGCCCGCTGAAGGCGCGTCCGTACAAGAGGTACGAGCCGCCCCGGTAAAAGCCGCCCCACGTCCGGTCGACGGGTGCGATACCGGTAAGCAGCTTCATCGCGTGGACGGCAGGGGGTGGGGAGGCGATCTCCATCGGTCGCGTGGCAGGCAGTAAAAGGGGCGATGGGCACCCCTTCAAACCATGTGCCGTCTCGCCCCCGGCGCCCGCTGCCCGCTGGAGGCGTGGCTTTTTTGAGAAGGGCGGATCAATCTGAAACGCGGGCGGCGATTGCGTAGGTTGGGCGCTCTCGCCTCCGGTTTTCCCCCTTCCGCCATGATCGTCGTGATGCAGCCGGGCGCCTCGACCGCCCAGGTCGAAGCCGCCATCGAACGCCTGAGCCACTACGGCTTCGACGTGCACCGCTCCAGCGGCGCCGAGCAGGTGGTGCTGGGCGCCATCGGCGTGCGGCCCGACTTCGACGCGCGGCCCATCGAAGCCCTCGAAGGCGTCGCCCACGTGCACCGCGTCACGCAGGGCTACCGCCTTGCCTCGCGCCTGTGGCAGCCCGAGCCGACCGTCGTGGAGGTGGGCGCGGCGCGCTTTGGCGGCGGCGCCTTTGCCATCATCGGCGTGCCCGAGGCGGACGCGGCACCGGACGACAGTGCCCGCGAGGCGGCGCGGCACGGCGTTTCCGTTCTGTTCAAGGGCTGCCGCACCGGGCTGGTGGAAAAAAACGCCGTCCTGCCCACCGGGGCGCTGGCGCGGGCCGCCGAGGTGACGAGCGAACGCGACGTGGCCGCGACGGACGCCGACCTGCTCGTCGTCGGGCCGGATCGCATGGGGCACCCGGCGCTGCTGCGGGCGCTGGCGGCCCAGCCGCGCCCCGTGCTGCTGTACCGCAGCGCGTCGGCGACGGTCGAGGAGTGGCTGGCCCACGCCGACCTCGTGCTCGCGGGCAACCCGCGCGTGATGCTGTGCGAAAGCGGCATCCGCACCTTCGAGACGACGACGCACCGCACGCTCGACCTGTCCAGCATTCCCGCCCTGCACACGCGCAGCCACCTGCCCGTGCTGGTAGATCCGGGCTACGGCACGGGGCAGCCGCGCAAGGTGGCCGCGATGGCCCGCGCCGCCACGGCTGCCGGCGCCGACGGCCTCGTCGTGGAGATGCACCGCGCCCGCAGCGACGCCGACGTGCTGGGCTTCGGGCGCCTCGTGGCCCAGCTCGCGGCCATCCGGGCGGCGCTGCAAGAGACGCGTTAGCTTTCGGCGAAGTCCGCCCGCCTTTTGGTCGGTGTGGCGTGGCGCGGTATTTTCGCGCCTCATCCAACCCCTTTTTATGATGCGAACCCTGTTTCTGACCCTGTTCTGCCTTTTCGCCACCGCCGCCGCGACGGCGCAGGAGTACACCCCGCGCGGCTTCAGCGGCAGCCTCGGGCTGCTGCGCTCGGGCATCACCTTCGACGAAATTGACGGCAACGGCGACGCGTCGGAGTCGGGCTTCGGCGGCGCACTCGGCCTCGAATACGGCTTCAACGACCTCATCTCGATATTCCTCAGCGCCGACGGGGCCGACATGGACGGCGCCTCGCTGGCACACGTCGAACTGGGCGCCCGCCTGCACCTGCGCGCCGACGAGCGCATCTTCCCCTTTGCCCAGGTGGCCCTGGCCGGGCTGGGCCTCGAAGGCGACGACGAGGAGCTGGACGACGACATCACCCTGAGCGGCGGCGGGCTTTCGCTGGGCGTGGGTGTCAAGTACTTTTTCTCGCCCCGCCTCGCGCTCAACATCCAGGGCGCCTACGCCACGGGCGAGTTTACCGACATCGAAGCGGGCAACGTCAGCCTGAAAGACCTCGACCTGGACGTGACCACGACGCGCTTCGGCTTCGGCATCCAGTACTACTTCACCAAGTAG
>CBDUCD010000181.1:0-6183 GCA_965365535.1 uncultured Rhodothermales bacterium
AGGTTCTCGAAGGGCGCTTTTCGTGGAGCGGAACACGGGACTCGAACCCGCGACCTCAACCTTGGCAAGGTTGCGCTCTACCAACTGAGCTAGTTCCGCGCTTTTCGGTCGGGCTTCCATGATACGGCACCCGCTTCGGGCGTGTCAACGTGCCCCGTGCACGCTTCACGAAATCCCCAAGCGCCCGGCGCCTACCACGCAAAGCCGAGGGGACCGGCGGGCGAGGCCGGCGCGGGCGGCGGCGCCAGTTCGAGCGTCAGCGTCTGCGAAAAGGGCGCGGCGCCCAGCCCGGCCCACAGCCGCAGCGACGCCGCGTTGCGGCTGAGCACGTCGGTGCGCACGCGGCAGGCGCCCTCGCCTTCGGCCCACGCCAGCGCTGCCCGCGCCAGCGCCGTGCCCACCCCCCGCCGCCGCGCGCCCGCCTCGACGAAGAGTTCGAGCAGGTACACCTCGCGCCCACCCGCGTACAGGGGCGCCGCGTACCAGTGCTCGGCGGACTGATAGCCCACCAGCTGCCCGCTCTTCTCGGCCACGAAAATGGCGGCGGTGGAGCTTTCGAGCAGGGCGCGGAGCGTGTTGCGCTGCCGCACGGGCGCGTCGTCGGCATACGCGAGGCGACGGTCGAAAAGGGCCTGCTCGGCGGCGAAAAGACTGGCCAGGCGCGCCAGCGCGTCCAGGTCGGCGGGGGCGGCGCGGCGGATAGGGACGTTCACGCCACCACCGCGCGCGGCTTCAAAATCCCCTGCTTGACGAGCAGCTCGGCGTTGAGCAGGGCGCCGCCCGCCGCCCCGCGCACCGTGTTGTGGACGAGCGCGACGAACTTCACGTCCAGCACCTCGCAGGCGCGCACCCGCCCGATGGAAACGGTCATGCCCGCGCCCAGCTCGACGTGGCGGCGCGTCTGCGGCGCGTCGGGGGCGTCGTGGTAGTGGAGCCAGCGCGCGGGCGCCGACGGCAGGTGCATCCCGGCCAGCGGGTTGCGCGGCGCCCGGAAGGCTTCTACTACCTCGGCCACCGAGGCGGCCTCGCCCAGCTTGGCCGAGATGCAGAGCAGGTGGCCGTCCACGACGGGCACGCGGTTGCACTGCGCGCTGACCGTGATGTCGGCGGGGCGGACGTGGTCGCCGTCGAGGCGGCCCAGCAGCTTGGTGGGCTCGACGCGCATTTTCTCCTCCTCGCCGCCAATAAAGGGGACGACGTTGCCCAGCGCGTCGAGCGAGGCCACGCCCGGGTAGCCCGCGCCCGAGAGCGCCTGCATCGTCGTGACCTGCACCTGCCGCACGCCCCAGCGGTCGTGGAGCGGCTTGAGCGCCATCACCAGCCCGACGGTCGAGCAGTTGGGGTTGGTGACGATGAATCCGCCCCCTCCGCCCCAGTCCTGCGCGGCGACGAGGGCCGTGTGGTCGGGGTTGACTTCGGGGATGAGAAGCGGCACCCGGGGTTCCATGCGGTAGTTGCGGGCGTTCGAGATGACGCCGTAGCCCGCGCGGGCAAAGGCCGCCTCCACGTCGCCGGCGACGCCCGCGTCGAGTCCGGAAAACACGAAGTCGCAGTCCAGCTCGGGCAGGGCAGGCTGCACCGTCATGGCGGCGACGCTTTCGGGGATGGGCTCGGAAAGTACCCAGCGGGCGGCGTCGCGGTAGGCTTTGCCCGCCGACCGCTCGGACGCGGCCAGGGCCGTCACCTCGAACCACGGGTGCCCCGCCAGCAGGCGGATAAACTGCTGCCCCACGGCGCCCGTCGCGCCCAAAATGCCGACACGGTATTTCTGCATGGCTGTCTGGAAAGTCGTCTGGAAAAGGTTCAGGAAAGGGGTTGTGCAAAGGAATCGGAAGCCGACGCCGTGACGTGCGCCGCCATCCACGGGCGCAGCATCGCGTCGAGCTGGTCGAACTCGATGAGAAAGGCGTCGTGGCCCCACGGGCTGGCAATTTCGGCGTAGTGGGCGCGGGGCAGCAGGCGGGCCAGCTCGCGCTGCTCGTCCGTCGGGTAGAGCACGTCGGTATCAATGCCGACGACGAGGGCGGGCACGTCGAGGCCGGCAAGCACCTTTTCGTAGTCGCCGCGCCCGCGCGCCACGTCGTGGCTGTCCATCTGCTGCGTCAGGCGGACGTAGCAGGCGGCGTCGAAGCGCTCGACGAGTTTCTGGCCCTGGTAGCGGAGGTAGCTTTCGACCGAGAACACGTCGGAGCCGGGCATCGTGGCGCGTCCGTGCCGGCGCGCAAAGGCGTCGGCAGAGCGGTAGGACACCATCGCCATCATGCGGGCCGCCGCCAGCCCGGCGGCGGGGCCGTCGCCTTCGGGGTAGTGGCCGCCGCGCCAGCGGGCGTCGGCGTAGATGGCCTGCCGCTGCGCCTCGCTCCACCCGATGCACCACGCCGAGTGGCGCCCGCCCACGGCGATGGGCGCGATGGCGCGCACGAAATCCCTTTCGAAGCCCCATTCGAGGGCGTGCATGGCGCCCATCGAACCGCCGATGGCGAGGGCCACGCCCCGCACGCCCAACCCTTCGAGCGCCTGCCGGTGCAGCCGCACGGTGTCGCGGATGGTGACGGCGGGAAAGGCGCCGCCCCAGGGCGCGCCCGTGTGCGGGTGGGGCGTCGCGGGCGAGAGCGTGCCGTAGGGCGAGCCGATGGCGTTGAGGCAGACCACCCAGAACCGGTCCGTGTCGAGCGCCCGCCCCGGCCCCACGAGGCCGTCCCACCAGCGGGCCGCGTCCGCGTCGCCCGTGAGGGCGTGGCAGACGACGACGGCGTTGTCGCGCGAAGCGCTCAGCGTGCCCCACGCGCGGTAGGCTACGGGGACGGCTTCGAAAACGTGCCCCGCCTCGGTCTCGAAACGGGGGATGTAGAGCGGGGATGGGGGCATACGGCAGGCAAAAGTCGGGGCCGGACGGCACGCGCCGCCCGGCCCAAACGTACGGCGCGGGGTTCAGGCCGGCACGCCCACGGCGGCTTCGAGGGCCTGGGCAAAATCGGCCTTGAGGTCGTCGAGGTGCTCGATGCCGACGGACACGCGCACCAGGTCGGGCGAGACGCCGGCGGCCACCTGCTCCTCGGCGGCCAGCTGCTGGTGCGTGGTCGAGGCCGGGTGGATGACGAGCGTCTTGGCGTCGCCGACGTTGGCGAGGTGGCTGGCCAGCTTGACGCGTTCCACGAAGCGCTGCCCCGCCTCGGCCCCGCCTTCGACGCCAAAGGCCAGCACGGCGCCAAAGCCGTTTTTGAGGTAGTGCGCGGCGCGTTCGTGGTAGGGATGGCTTTCCAGCCCGGGGTAGCTTACCCACGCCACCTCGTCGCGGCTTTCGAGCCAGCGCGCCAGCGCGAGGGCGTTCTGGCAGGCCCGGTCCACGCGCAGGCTCAGCGTTTCCAGGCCCTGGAGGAGGAGAAACGACCCGAACGGGTTCTGGCTCGGCCCCAGGTCGCGCAGCCCCTCGACGCGCGCCCGGATGATAAAGGCCACGTTGGCGCCCACGACGCCCTCGGGGCCGAACGTCTCCCAGAAGTTGAGGCCGTGGTAGCCCTCAGACGGCGTCGTAAAGGACGGGTAGCGGCCATTATTCCACGGAAACGAGCCGCCGTCCACGATCACGCCGCCAATGGTGGTGCCATGCCCGCCGATCCACTTGGTGGCACTCTCGACGACGATGTGGGCGCCGTGTTCGAGGGGACGGAACAGGTAGCCGCCCGCGCCAAACGTGTTGTCCACGACAAAAGCGACGCCGTGCTTGTTGGCAACCTCGGCGATGCGCCGGAAGTCCGGCACGTTGAAGCGCGGGTTGCCAATCGTCTCGACGTAGATGGCGCGCGTCTTGTCGTCAATGAGGGCTTCGATGGCGTCCGCGTCGTCGCCGTCGGCAAAGCGCACTTCGATGCCCAGGCGCGGCAGGGCCACCTTGAACTGGTTGTAGGTCCCGCCATAAAGAAAGCTCGTCGAGACGATGTTGTCTCCCGCGCCGGCCAGCGTGGTGAGGGCGAGAAACTGCGCCGCCTGCCCGCTGGCCGTGGCGAGGGCCGCCACGCCGCCTTCGAGGGCCGCCACGCGCTGCTCGAACACGTCGGTCGTCGGGTTCATGATGCGCGTGTAGATGTTGCCGAACTGCTTGAGGGCAAACAGGTCGGCGCCGTGCGCGGCATCGTCGAAAACGTACGACGTGGTGGCGTAGATGGGTACGGCCCGGCTCTTGGTGGTGGGGTCGGGCTGCTGCCCGGCGTGCAGTTGGAGCGTCTCGAAGTGGAGGCTCTGGCTCATGGCGTGTGGGGAGATGGGGGTGAAAAAAGGGCTGCACTGCCCATCCATCCTCTTCTGCAAGCGGGGGTGCGGGCCGGGGGAAATGGAAAAACCCCCTCCGCAGGGCGGAAGAGGCTTTGGCGCTCCCGGGGGGCGCGGCTGGCTCTTCCGCTCATCTCCCCCCGCCTGGCGGGGTTGGACTTGGCACCTTCCCCGGGCGAGCCAGCAGCTTTTCCGGGGGGTTGCCAGGGTTTCGCAGGGCCATATCCCTCCACCCTTCTGGATGAGCATCCACACCGGTGCCGGCGGGATTGGGCGCCAAAATGCGGCAAGATGGCGTGTAGTTCCAGTGAAGGTTGCGTGAGGCGCGCGGAAACGCTTCCGCCATGCCTTTGCGCCTCCGTTACGCCCCGCGCGGCGCGGCTGCCGTAGTTTGCCCGCCCAATCCCCCTTTTCATGCCGACGATTCTTGACGGCAACGCCCTTGCCGCCGCCGTCCGCGCCGAGGTGCGCGAAGCCGTTCAACACCACCGCGCCGCGGGCGCGCGGGCGCCGTTTCTGGCCGTCGTGCTCGTGGGCGACAACCCGGCCTCGCAGTCGTACGTGCGCGGCAAGGCCCGCGCCGCCGGCGAGGCGGGCATCCACTCGGACACGCTCGTCTTTCCCGACACCATCGCCCAGTCCGACCTGCTGGCCGAAGTCGCCCGCCTCAACGCCGACGGCGGGGTGGACGGCATCCTCGTCCAGCTACCCCTGCCCGCCCACATTGACGAGGCGCGCGTGATCGAGGCCATTGCGCCCCACAAGGACGTGGACGGCTTCCACCCCGAAAACGTGGGCCGCGTGGCGCTGGGTGCAGGCGGCTTCGCCCCTGCCACGCCCGCCGGCATCGTCGAGATGCTGAAACGGTCGGGCATCGCCACGGCAGGGCAACACGCCGTCGTCGTCGGGCGCTCCAACATCGTCGGGCGGCCGCTTGCTGGCCTGCTGCTCCAGAAAGGCACCGACGCCACGGTCACGGTCTGCCACAGCCGCACGCGCGACCTGCCGGCCATCACGCGGCAGGCCGACATTCTGGTCGCCGCCATCGGGCGGGCGGGCTTTGTGACGGCTGACATGGTGAAGCCCGGCGCCACGGTGATTGACGTGGGCATCAACCGCGTCGAGGACGCCGGGCGCGAGCGCGGCTACCGGCTCGTGGGCGACGTGGACTTCGACGCCGTGGCGCCCCTCGCGTCCGCCATCACGCCCGTGCCCGGCGGCGTGGGGCCGATGACGATTGCGATGCTGCTCAAAAACACCCTTATCGCGGCGCAGCGCGCCTTCCAGCCATGAGGCCGCTGCTCCAGCTCGTGGTCCAGATGCCACTCGTGCCGCAGGCCGTGGCCGACACCACGGTGGTTGCCGACAGCGCGAATGCCATCGACCGCATCAGCCGCGACCTGGGCGAGGCGGGCGACCTGCTGGCGCAGGGCGAGTGGTCGCTGTTCTGGATGCGGCTCTACGAAGGCACGGCGGGCCTCGTCGTCCAGTTCGTGCCCAAGCTCATCAAGGCGGTTTTCGTCTTCATCCTGTTCTACATGGCGTACCGGGTGCTGCGCGGGCTGCTGCACGGCGGCCTCCAGCGCAGCCGCCGCGTGGACGCCGGCCTCCAGGCCCTCCTGATGAAGTCGTTCCGCGTGGCCATGCTGACGTTTATCGTCGTGATGACGCTGGCGCAGTTCGGCATCAACGTGACGAGCCTGATTGCGGGGCTGTCCATTATCGGCCTCGCCCTCGGCTTTGCCGCCCGCGACACGCTGGAAAACTTCATCTCGGGCGTCACCATCCTGCTCGACCGGCCCTTCCGCGTGGGCGACCAGGTGGAGGTGGACGGCACGTACGGGACGGTCATGGAGATTTCGCTGCGCTCGACGCGGCTGCGCACGCTCAACAACACCGTCATGGTGATGCCCA
>CBDUCD010000182.1:0-6114 GCA_965365535.1 uncultured Rhodothermales bacterium
CCACCATCACGATCACGTCGTCAATGACGAGTCCGACGGCGGCGGCCATGCCGCCCAGCGTCATCACGTTGAAGGTCTGGCCCAGCAGGTGCAGCACGAGCGCCGTCACGGCCAGCACCACGGGCACGGCCACGAGGGCGACAAGCGTGATGCGGGCGTTGCGCAGAAACACGAACAGCACGAGCGCGGCCAGCGCGACGCCCACGAGGGCAGCGTCGCGCACGCTGCGGGCCGAGGCGAGGATGAGGTCGGACTGGTTGTACCACTCGGCGGCGCGCGTGCCCGGCGGCAGCCCGATGCCGGCAAGGGCGCGGGCGGCGTCGCGGGCAATCTGGACGGTGTTGCCGCCGGGCTGCTGGTACACGAGCACGAGCGTTGCCGGGCGCCCGTCCGCCGTCACGCGGGTATAGAGGGGCGCGGGCGCCAGGCGCACCGTGGCCACGTCGCCCAGCCGGACGAGGCCCTCCGGCCCGGCGCGCAGCACGATGTCTTCGACGCTGCGCGAGGAGTCGAGCGGGGCGCGCACAAAGGCGAGAAACAGCTTGCCCCGGTCGGCCAGGCGGCCCAGCGCCGTGAGGGTGTTGCCCTCGCCCACGGCGTCGCTCACGTCTTGCAGCGTCAGCCCGTAGGGCGCCAGCCGCGCCGGGTCGGCCTCGACGCGCACCTCGGCCACGCCGCCGCCCTGCACCTCGACGCGCGCCACGCCCGCCACCGTGGCCAGGGCGGGGCGGATCTGGTAGCGCGCCAGGTCGGCCAGGGCCGCGGGCGACTGCGTGTGGGAGACGAGGCTGTAGCCCAGCACGGGGAAAACGGTCGGGTCCATGCGCCGCACCTCGAAGCCCGTGCCGGGCGGCAGGGCGGGCAGCACGCCCGCCACGGCGGTCTGCACGTCGAGCAGGGCAAGCGCCATGTCGCGGCCCCAGCCGAAATCCACCGAGATGTCGGCGCTGCCCCGGCTCGTGGCCGACGTGAGGCCGCGCACGCCCGGCAGCGCCCGCAGCGCCCCTTCGAGGGGCGTCGTGACCTCCATCGCCATGCGCTCCGCCGACCGGCTGCCCGCGTCCACCGACACGACGATGCGGGGAAAGCTCACGGGCGGAAACAGCCCGACGGGCATCCGCCAGCCCGCCCACACGCCCGCAACGGCCAGCAGCGCCAGCAGCAGCAGAATCGAGCGGCGGTGCGCCACGCGCCAGCCGGGAGCGTCGGGGTCGGGAAAAGGGCTCACGGGGCGAGGCGGATGCGGAGGCTGTCGGAAAGCCCGGCGAGGCCGCCCACGACAACCGAGTCGCCCGCGTGCACGCCGGCGGCGGCAAAGCCCGTCTCGCTGCCATTTTCGACGACGATCTCGACCGCGTGATGGTACGCCCGCCCCCCCCTGACGGTGAACACGATGGGGCCGCCCTCGGCCAGCAGGATGGCGTCGCGCGGGGCGACGAGGGCCGTCTGCGCGGGGCCGCTGAACGTGCCGGCGACGTACTCGCCCAGCAGAAACGGATTGGCGCCCGGCACGGCGACCAGCGCCTGCGCCAGCCGCGTGGACGGGTCGAGCACCTTTTCGACGCGCACCAGCCGCCCATTTGCCCGCACCTGGGGCCGTCCCGCCGAGACTACTTCGACGGCCATGCCGGGCGTGAGCAGGGGCACTTCCGCCGCCGCGACGCCGAGTGTGAGCCGAAACCCTGCCCTTGCCGCGACGGCGACGAGGGGGGTGCCGGCGCCGACGGTCTGGCCGGGCGCCACGAAAACGGTGTCCACGACGCCGGCGCCCGTGGCGCGCACCGTGCCCTCCGCCTGCGGTTCGAGGGCGGCGAGGCGGGCGCGGGCGGCGTCGAGGGCGGCCTGCTGCGCCTCGCGCTCCTGCCGCGTGGCGAGGTGGAGGGCGTAGCGCTCCTCGACGGTCTGCGCGGCTTTTTCCTGCGCCTGCGCGTCTATTTCGGCCTGCACGCGCAGCGCCCGCGATGCCGCGCTGGGCGCCAGCCGCACCAGCCTGTCGCCCGCTGCGACAGGCGCCCCCGCCGCCACCTCTACCTGCTGCACGACGCCCTCGAAGGCAACGGTGTACGTCTGCACGCTGCCCGCGTCGGTGGTGGCCGTACCGTAGCCCGTGACCTCGGGCGCGACAGGCGCCTCGCGGACGGTGGCGACGGCGACTTCGGCGACGGGCTCGGGCGCGGCAGGCGCGGCCTCGCCGCCACCGCAGGCGGCAAGGGCCATCAGCGCGAGGGGTAGAACACGGGTCATGGCGTCTCGTGATGGGCGCGGAAAGGCGGTGGCAAGGGCGCGATGGGGTTTTCGGGAAGCGGCGGCCCGGGCGGCGCCGCGAACGGGCGACCGGCAAGCGTTTCGAGCGCCAGCCCCGCCTCGACGGCGGCGGCCTCGGCCTGGAGGGCCTGGAGCGCCACGCCGACGGCCTCGACGCGGGCGTTGTAGTACGTGAGCACGTCCGCCTGCCCGTACTGGAGCGCCTGCCCGTAAATCTCGACGAGGTGGCGGCGCGTGGCGTACGCCTCGGCGGCAAGGGTAACACGCTGACGGGCAAAATCCAGCACGCTCGCGGCCTGCGCCAGCGCCGTTTCGGCCTCGCGGTGCCGGGCCGCGTACTCGGCGAAAAGCTGGGCCCGCGTGGCCGTCGCCACGGCAATCTCGCCCCGGTTGCCGCCGCCGGCCAGGGCGCTGCCGAGGGCGAAAAAGGGAAACGTCACGCCCAGCGCCGGCCCCAGCGTCAGCAGGCCCGCGTCGCTGCGGGCCAGGGTGCCGCCCAGCGTGAGGGCCGGAAACTGCTTCAGGATGGCGGCGCGCAGCCCCGCCTCGGCGGACGCGTAGCCCAGCCGCAGCGCCCGCAGGTCGAGGCGCAGCGTGTCCAAGCCGGCGACGAGGGTGTCGAGGGGCGGCACCTGGAAAACGGGCAGCGCCACGGGCTGCACGGCAACCGGGGTGCCCGGCGCCACGCCCAGCGCGCCCGCAAGCGCGAGGCGGGCGTCGGCCTCCTCTTCGTCCAAGCCCAGCCGCACGAGGCGGGCGTCGCGGAAGGCGGCCTCGGCGGCGGCCCGGTCCACCTCGGTGACGAGGCGGCGGCGCTCGGCGTCGTCGAGCACGGCCAGGCTGGCGCCCAGCGCCTCGACCTCGTCGGCCACGACAAGGCGCTGTTTTTCGAGCAGCAGCACGCGGTACGCCGCCCGCCGCGCCTGCTGCGCCACCTGCCACTCGGCGTACGCCAGGCCCAGGTCGGTGGAGTCGCGGATGGCACGGGCCGCCGCCCGCCGGGCACCGCGCGTGACGAAGGGCTGGAGGTCGAACATCAGGCCCAGGCTCCACGCCGTCTGCGCGCCCTTTTCGCCCGCGAGGGGAACGTCGGCGCTGGCGTCGAGCAGGGGCAGGGGCAGCAGCCCTTCGGCAAAAAGCTGCGCCGCCACGACGCCCCGCGCCGCCCGCCGCGCCGCGAGTTCGGGGTTGACGAGCACAGCCACAAGGGCGGCCTCGTCGGGCGTGAGGCCGTCGCGCGCGTCGAGCGTGACGGGCGGCAGCAGGGGGCGGTGCAGCCGCGCCGCCCGCACGGCGAGGGTGTCGGGCGTGGGCACGGCCAGCGACCCGGCCACGCGGTCGGGCGCGAGGGGCAGGGGCCGGTACGCCACGCAGCCCGCCATTGCCGCCCCGAGCAGCGCCGCGACGCCGGCATACAGCACAGCCCTCTGTGTCATCCGGCGTCGGGATGCGCCGTCGTGAACAGGTGCACGAGTGTCAGGGCGGCCACCAGCCACGCCGCCGCCAGCACGAAGCCGCCCACCACGTCGGTGAAATAGTGGACGCCGAGGTAGATGCGGCTGGCCCCGACGGCGAGGATGAGGAGCCCCAGCACGGCACTCAGCGCCACGCGCACCCCCGCGGACGATGGCCGCAGGCCCAGGTGCCTGTTCCAGAGCAGGTAGATGGCGAAGCCGTAGAGGGCGGCGGCGGTAAAGCTGTGGCCGCTGGGAAAGCTGTAGCCGCCGGCGTGCACGAGCTGCGCCGTGGGCCGCACGCGCTCGAAAAACGTCTTCATGAGGTACACCAGCCCCTCGCCCGGCCCCATCACCAGGCCGAGGGCGGCGATGGTGTGGCCCGCCCGCCGCGCGGCCAGCACCGCCACGAGCGCGAGCGTGAGGACGACGGCCACCCACAGGCTGCCCATCGCCGTGGCGCCTTTCATCAGCGCCGTCATCGCGGGCGAGGCAAGTGTCTGCGCCAGGCGGTGCGCCGCCTCGTCGAAGCGGTACAGGTCCTCCTGCTTTGTCCACGACTCGACCGTCTCGGAAAACGCCCAGAACAGCCCGCCCACCCCCACGAGCGCCACCGTCAGCCCCAGCCCGAAGCGCGAGTCGAGGGCAAAGCGCGCCCGCACGAACCCCCACGCCCGGCGCGGGTGGCGGGCCACGACGACGGCGCCGAACACCATCAGCCCCACGCCCAGCGCGACGACGAGCACGACGGCCCACAGCGGGGCTTCGGGAAAAGATTGCGGCATCGGGGGGCGGGGAAAGCAGGATAGGTGCCGGGCGCGGCAAGATACCTCCCTCAGCGCAGGGCGGGCAGCGTGGCGGGCCGCCCTGCGGCGTCGAGCACGACTTCGGCGGTGCTGCTGCCTGTGCGGACGTGGATTTCGTACACCACGGCGCTGCCGCGCGTCACGCGCTCGGCCATTGCAACCGTGCCGCCCGCGTGCCGGGCCGCGAGGGCGTCGCGCACGGCCTGCGGAAGCGCGGCCTCGTCCACGCTTTCCTCGACCTCGGCAATGCGGCCGTCGGCGTGGAGCAGCAGGTCGCGGTGGAGGGCGGCAGCGCCCGTCCCCTCGACGGTTTCGGCCTCGTAAAACGACGTGCCGCCTTCCGACTCCATCGCCGCGCCGGTGATGGTGGCGCCGGGGTACGCGGCCCGCACGGCATCGCGCACGGCAGCGGGGAGGGCGCCAGGCTCCATTTTCTGCTCGGCAGCTTCGCCCGGCTCGTCGCTTTCGTCTTCCTCCTCGTCGGCCTCGGCGCGCCCGTTGGCCTCATCGGCTTCGCCCGCGGCGTCGGCTTTTTCCACGTCCACGACGGCGCCGTCCGAGAGGCGCACGGCCACCTCGCGGGCGCCGTCGCTGGTGGCGACGAGGACTTCGTACACGGCGTCTTTTCCTTCGCTTTCGCGCCGGGCGGAGCGCGCCGTGCCGGGCACGTGCTGCGTGGCGATGGCGCGGGCCTGCGCCTCGGTAACGGGGCCGCTGATGCCGAGGGCGCGGGCGGCGGTGAGGTCGGCAGAGGGATGCTGGCAGGCCGCCAGCGCGAGCACGAGGGCCGGGAGGACGGCGAAAAGGCGTTTCATCGGCAAAAGCGGGTAGGGGATGGAGTTTCCCTTGATACGGCCTCCTGCCTTTCAGGCGCCTTTCGGCTGCATTACAGTCTGGACAGGCCCGCGCGGCAGGTAGAGGGTGAACAGGGCGCCGGCGCCGGGCGTCGAGGCGGCTTCGACGCTGCCGCCGTGCGCCTCGGCAATGGCGCGCGTCAGGCTCAGCCCCAGCCCCATGCCCCGCTCCGACCGGCTCGGGTCGCCGCGAAACAACCGGTCCCAGATGCGCGGCAGGTCGCCGGGCGCGATGCCCGGCCCCGTGTCGCGCACCGTGAGGGCGACGCCGCGTGGCAGCAGGCGCACCCCGACCTCGACGCGCCCGCCCGCGGGGGTGAACTTGACGGCGTTGTCGAGCAGGTGGGCCAGGGCCTGCCGCAGCCGCCGGGGGTCGGCGTGGACGACGAGGGGCGGGCCGGCGTCCACGGCGAGCGTGACGCCTTTGGCCTCTGCCGTCGCGGCGAACAGGTCGGCGGCGTCCAGCACGAGGGTGTCGAGGGCGAGGGGGGCGGGGTGGAGGCGCAGCGTGCCCGCCTCGGCCTCGCCGGCGTCGAGAAGGGCTTCGAGCAGGGCGGAAACCTCCTCGGTTTCTTCGAGCACGGCGCCCAGCGCGTCGCGCGCCCCCGTGTCGTCGGGCTGGCCGAGGGCGAGTTCTGCCGCCGCGCGCAGCCGCGCGAGGGGCGTGCGGAGGTCGTGGGCGACGGCGTCGAGCGAGCCGCGCATGGCCGTGACGAGGGCGGCGATGCGGTCGAG
>CBDUCD010000183.1:0-6090 GCA_965365535.1 uncultured Rhodothermales bacterium
CATGAACACCGCTGCTTCCGACGAACAACTCCTCTCGGCGTACGAAAAAGCCGGCGCCGAAAGCCTCGACCCGCGCTGCGTGCCGCAGACGCTCGACGGGCCGCCACCCGTGGGCGACGAAATCCTGTACCCGGGCTACTCGGAAATTGACCAGGAGACGTGGCGCCTGCTCTACAAACGGCAGATGGCGTTTCTGCCGGGGCGGGCGTGCCAGGCGTACCTCGACGGCGCCCGGACGCTCACGATGGGCGGCGCCCGCATTCCCGCCCTCGCCGACCTCAGCCACCGCCTCGAAAGCGCGACGGGCTGGCAGGTGGCGCGCGTGCCCGGCCTGCTCCACGAAAAGCAGTTTTTCGAGCTGCTCTCGCGCCGCGTCTTCCCCTCGACGGACTACATCCGGGGCCGCGAGGAACTCGACTACACGCCCGCGCCCGACCTCTTCCACGACATTTTCGGGCACATGCCCATGCTGACGCAGCCCGCGTTTGCCGATTTCTACCAGCTTTTCGGACGCGCCGCGCTGCGGGCCACGGGCTACCAGCGCATCCAGATGGAGCGCCTGCACTGGTTCTCGGTCGAGTTCGGGCTGGTGCAGGAGGGCGACAGCCGCCGCATCTTCGGCGCCGGCATCCTCTCGTCGTCGGGCGAAGTCACGCACGCGCTCTCGGACGCCGTGGAGGTGCAGCCCTACAACCCCGCCGTCGTGGCCGAGCAGGACTACGACGTGTGGCACCTCCAGCCGCTCCTGTTCGAGCTCGAATCGTTCGAGCACCTCGTCGCGCAGTTCACCAGTTGGGCACGGTCGCAGGCGCTGCTGGGAAGTTAGTCATTAGACATTGGTCATTTGTCAATGGTTATCAGCCATTGGATATTACATCAGGTGATGTATCGCGAAGCAAATAGCCAATATCTACAATGAAACTCCAATGACCAGTGACAAATGACCAACCTCCAGTGACCAGCAAAAAGCGCGTCGAAATCATCGTGCGGGGGCGCGTGCAGGGCGTGGGCTACCGCGCCTTTGTGCGCCGCGAGGCCCGCGCCCGCCACCTCATCGGCTGGGTGCGCAACGAACCCGACGGAACCGTCCGGGCGCACGCCGAGGGCGCCCACGACGCCCTCGAAGCGTGGCTCGAAGCCATCCACATCGGCCCGCGTGGCGCGGCGGTTCAGCGCATCGAGGAAACGTGGACGGCGCCCCAGGAGGTGCTGGGCGGCTTCGACATCATCTGGTGAAAGCTACCTGCGCCAGTAGCAGAATTCGGCTTGCTGGAGGTCCACGTCCAGTTCCATCACGCGCAGTTGCAGACGCTCTTGCGCATCGCGCACCGCCTGGTTGTACACCGCGGGCGCAATCTCTTTCAGGAAGTAATCGAGCAGGCCAAGTGCCGCAATATTTCCGGCCTCGACTTCCAGGTTTTCCGCCATGTACCTCTTGATAGAGGCGATGGCTTCCTGACGTGTTTGCTCGGATAGCTGGATGGCCATGCGGTTAAAGGGTCTGCGCGGATAGATTTCCGAAGACAGCCTGGTCGCTGTACGAACGCACCCCCAGCGCACCCGTGCTAAACGAAGCATCGCGTGCTTCAAGCGCGGGCGTCTCCATATCGTCCACCCATACGCGGATCTGCGGACCGCGCGCTTCTACGCGCAACCGGTGCGTTTCTCCGGACGTGATTTTTCGGGAAGCGGTTGCGATGGGTTGCCACGCGTTATTCGATTTGCCAAACATCACGGCGTCGTTTTCGGCGCTGATTCCCACGTAGTAGCCCATATAGTGGTCGGTGCCGACAGAAAAGTCGGAGGCGCGAAACACGATTCCGGCATCGCCTTTTTCGCCTACCACCACGTCGGCATCGAACAGGCAGTCTGCAAACGTTGCCCCTTCGGCCACGCCTTTTGCTCTGAAAGGCAGGTGTAAACGTCCCTCTCGAACAAAGCTGCCCAGGTACACCACCCAGCGCTGCCAGTAGTCGCCCGCGAAATCCTCGGCCCAGGTTTTCGGCGGCGGCGGGGGCGTGCCGGCGACGGGGAAGGTGGAGACGCGCAGCATCTGCGAGCCGAAGGGCACCAGTTCCAGCGTCTGCGCGGGCGCGTCGGTGGCAACGGGCGACAGGGGCGGGTCGAGGGCGTTGAGGCCGTCGAAGCGCATTTTCCACGCGTCCACGGGCCGGGCCTGCACGCGCAGCGCCACGGGCGCCCCTCCCGTCCTGAACGGATTGGCGGCGCCCGGCTTGCGGACGGGCGTGAAAGCGTCCGCCGGATTCTGCCCGTCCAGCACGAGGGCGAAGTTCCACGGCGAGCGCGTCGTGACCTCGTACGAATCGAAGCCCGGCACGTCGTGGTGCGCAAACGCCGCCCAGTTTTCGTCCTGCCCGAGCGCGTACACGAGTGGCCCACGCCGCACGGAAACCGCGTTTTTGACGCCGGGCACGACCTCGACGTGCATGGGAAACGTCAGCTCGACGCGGTCGCCGTCCTGCCACACGCGGTCGAGGCGGGCAAACGTGCCGGCCACTACGCCGGGCTGAACGTCTCCGTTGACCCTGATTTCCGGATCTGCGCACCAGCCGGGAATCCGCAACTGGATTGGAAACGGCGTGGCTTTTTCAAGCCCGACCGTCAGGCGAACTGTTTCCTCGAAAGGGTACTGGGTGTCGCAGGCGATGCGCGCCGTCTGGCCCCCGGCGACGGGCGCCGTGACGCGCGACGGCACGTACGCCATCACCGCGAGCCCACCGTCGGGCGTGGCGGCCCAGGCGTTCTGCGCCAGCTTGGGCCAGCCCATGTGCAGGTTGTAGCAGCAGCACGGATAGCCCGAAATGGGCGAGGGCGCGCGGGCGTTGGCATAATTCTGCTCGTAGCCTACTTCGCCGAGGGGGGCCGTGACGTTGTTGGAAACCGTATAGTAAACGTGCTGATGGAAGTCCTTTGACGTGGCCGCCGGCAGCCCGTTAAAGGCGACGAGTTCGAGTTCGTCGCCGATGCGCGCATCTCCCAGAATGCGTATCGCGGTTTCGGCGCTGAGCATGTATTCGACAAGTGAACAGGTTTCCACGCCTTCAAGTGTGGAACGACCTGCCAACATCTCCGTGCCCGACTGGATGCCAAACGACGTACCGTGATCCCGCATCAGATGCGTGATGCCCCTGCGGTATGCTTCCCGGTCTGCGTCATCTCCCGAGCGCTGCCAGTACACGACGGGCATCTTCAGCGCCTGCGGCACGTTGACGTTGTGCTTGGGGTGAAAATCGTCGCTGCCGTATTCGAGAAAGCGATTTTCGGTAAAGATCTCTCGCCACGGATACGCCTGCCGGGCAAGCAGATCGAGAAGCGGCAGGAGGAATTCGCTGCCGGTGCGGTTGTAGAGCCACACGATGGTGTCCATCTCGTCGCCGGCGCGGGCGCGGCCCCAGTCGCGGAGGGGGCGGCCCGGCAGGTGGAGGCTCATGTGGCGGTAGTAGCGCGTCAGGAAAGGCACCACGCGCGCGTCGCCCGTGGCCTCGGCGTAGTCGCGCAGCAGGTAGGTGGCCACCATGCGCGGCCACCAGTCGTCGTTGGTCGTGGGGCCGAAAAAGCCGTCGTCGCGCTGCGAGGCGAGGATGGGTTCGATCCACGCCTGGGCGCGGGCTTTCAGCGCGTCGTCGCCCAGCGTGTAGGCGAGGGGGATGAGACCTTTGAGGTAGTACGGGCCTTTTTCCCAGTCTTCGCCCGCGCCGCCTTTCCACGCGTTGTCGGGTGCCGTGGCGGGCAGCACCTCCTCGGCGTGGCCCGTAAGGCCGTCGCGCTGGAGTTCGAGCTGCTGCAGCAGCCAGCCCTCTGCCCGGATGCTGCCCAGCGGCAGCGCCGCGAAGGGTGCCGGGGCGAGGGGTGCCCGCGAGAAAACGGGCGCCGCGTTGCGCATCGCTGCGCTGCCGGACGCTGCCGCCGTTTGCGCGCTTGCCGTGCCGCGCCCCCACAGCGAGCCGGCGAGGAGGGCGCCGGTGCCGCCCAGAAACGCGCGCCGCGACATTTCGGAAGGGGTGGCGGCTGCCAGGCCGGGGGGCGGGTCGGGTTTGGATTGCTGCGGCATGACGGTACCTCGATCTCTGAAAAGCGAAGGGTATAGATGGCGCTGCCGGGCGCCGGTTCCTGCACCGCTGCGCATCTCGACGCCTGCGACGCGCCCCCGCGGCGTTACATCTCCCGCAGCGCCTGCTGCACCGTCGGCAGGGCGTCCAGTTGCGGTAGCACGGCGGCACGGGCGGCGGCGTCGGGGTGCTGGGCGGCCTGCCACGCCTGCGCGCACAGCCGGAAAAACGCCGGCCCTGCCGTGGGGCGGTGGTGGAAAAGCCACGTCAGCCGCGCCCCTTCGGCCCTGTCGAGGGCGGGCTCGGTGAGGATAAAGCTCACGGGCACGCCCGCCGGGCACGCGGCCACGGCGGCCAGCATCGCCCGCTGATCGCGCCCCTCGGGGCCGAACCAGAGCACGATTTCCTCCGTCTCCTCGGCCAGCGTGGCGGGCGCATCCAGCGGCCACGACTGCACGCTGCCAGGAAGCGCGGCGGCGCGCAAATGGTCGGCGGCGGCGGCAGAGGCGAGGTGCAGCATGGGGGCGATGGTTGGCTGGTTTGTTGGGTTGGCTGGTTGGCTGATGGTTGAACAGAGAAACGCAACCATCAACCAACCCGACAAGCTCACCGCCCCAGCTCCACCGTCGCGGCGTAGAGTTGCTCGGCGTAGTCGGCCACCATGCGCTCGGCGCTGAACTGGGCGGGCAGCACGCTCATGGCGTCCTTCATGCGGGCAATCCATTCGGCGGGCAGGCCGCGCGCGTCGCGGTTGTAGAAGGCCGGCACCACCGACGTTTCGATGAGGTCGTAGAGAAAGCGGGCGTCCTCGTCGTCCTGCGCCTGCGGGTCGGGCGCCATCTGCGCCGACGCGTCCTCGCCAATGGCCCAGCCGTTCTGGCCGTCGTAGCCTTCGGGCCACCAGCCGTCGAGGATGGACAGGTTGAGGCCGCCGTGGGCGCTGATTTTCTGGCCACTGGTGCCGCTGGCCTCCATCGGGCGGCGCGGGTTGTTGAGCCACACGTCGCAGCCCGAGACGAGGTAGCGCGCCACCTCCATGTTGTAGTTTTCCAGCACCAGCAGCCGCCCGCGCAGCTCGGGAATCTGGCTCATGGCGTAAATCTGCTGGATAAGCCGCTTGCCGCCCTCGTCGGCGGGGTGGGCCTTGCCGGCGTACACGATCTGGACGGGCCGCTCGGGGTTGGAGAGGATGCGCACGGCGCGCTCGACGTCGTGGAAAAGCAGCGTGGCGCGCTTGTAGGTGGCAAAGCGCCGCGCAAACCCGATGGTGAGCACGTGCGGGTTGAGGCCAAACGTCTGCTGGAGCGACTGCCGGGCCACGTGCTGCTGGGCAAAAGCCACGAAGCGCTGGCGCAGGCTGTTGCGCAGCGCCCACACGTCTTCGTCGGGCACCGTATGCATTCCCTTCCAGAAGCCGGGCGTGGCGCGGTCCTTGTCCCAGTCGCCCAGGTGCTTCTCGGCAAAGGCGTGGGCCTCGGCAGCCGTCCACGTGGGCAGGTGAACGCCGTTCGTGATGTACCCGATGGGCACCTCGCTCGTGGGCCGGTCGGGGTAGAGGTCTTTCCACTGCTCGCGCGCCACCTCGCCGTTGAGGCGCGAGACGCCATTGGCGTGGCGCGTGAGGCCGAGGGCGAGCACGGTCATCGTAAACCACTCCTGCTGGTCGTCGGGGCGGACGCGCCCGTACGCCATCAGCTCGTGCTCGGAGATGCCGAGGGCGTGGCGCAGCTTGTCGAGTTGCTCGAGCAGCAGGTAGGGCTCGAAGCGGTCGTGGCCGGCGAGGACGGGGGTGTGCGTCGTGAAAACGGTGTGGTCGCGCACCCACTGCGCGGCCTCCTCGCGCGTGTGGCCCGCGGCGATGCGCTCGCGCAGCAGTTCAAGCGTGGCAAAGGCGCAGTGGCCCTCGTTGAGGTGGTACACCTCGGCAGCCACGTTGAGGGCGCGCAGCAGGCGCAGCCCGCCCACGCCGAGGATGATCTCCTGCTGGAGCCGCACGCGGCGGTCGCCCTGGTAGAGCTTG
>CBDUCD010000184.1:0-6048 GCA_965365535.1 uncultured Rhodothermales bacterium
TCGAGCTGGTGCTCGATGAAAAGCTGCTCGGCCTGGTCGCGGAAGTCCGAAAACTGGTCGTAGCGTTCGAGCAGGCCGCCCAGCGGATTCGCGCCCGCGCCGCCCGCCTGCACGTAGCGCTCCACGTCGCGCCCCTCCACCTTTTCGCCTTCCGAGAGGATGAGCAGCCGCTCGACCACGTTGTGAAGCTCGCGCACGTTGCCGCGCCAGTCGTAGCGGTTGAGCCTGTCGAGGGCGTCGGCGCTGAAGGCTTTCGCGGGTAGCCCGTTGCGGCGCGCCAGCTTCTCGGCAATGAACGGCGCGATAATGGCCACGTCGCCGCGCCGCTCGCGCAGCGGCGGCACGTGGATCAGGATCACACTCAGCCGGTGGTAGAGGTCTTCGCGGAACGCGTGCTCCTCGATGGCCTTGAGCAGGTTGCGGTTCGTGGCCGCCACCACGCGCACGTCCACGGGAATCGAGCGGTCGCCGCCCACGCGGGTGATGCGGTTTTCCTGGAGCGCCCGCAGCACCTTCGCCTGCGCCGAGAGGCTCATGTCGCCGATCTCGTCCAGAAACAGCGTGCCGCCGTCGGCCTGCTCGAACTTGCCGATGCGCTGGCGCGTGGCGCCCGTGAACGAGCCTTTCTCGTGCCCGAAAAGCTCGCTCTCGATGAGTTCGGACGGAATGGCGGCGCAGTTGACCTCGACGAGTGGCCCTTCGCGGCGGTTCGACTTTTCGTGGATCCAGCGGGCCACGAGCTCTTTGCCCGTGCCCGGCTCGCCCGTCACCAGCACCCGCGCTTCCGTCCGCGCCACGCGCTCGATGGTGTCTTTGATGCCCCGGATGGCGCTGCTCTCGCCCAGTATGGGCGTCAGGTCGCTTTCGTGCTTTTCGACGATGGTCTGGCGCATCCGCTTGTTTTCGTGGACGAGCTGGCCGCGGTCGAGGGCGTTGCGGATGGTGAGCAGCAGCCGGTTGAGGTCGGGCGGCTTTTCGATAAAGTCGAAGGCGCCCAGCTTGGTGGCCTCGACGGCGGTTTCAATCGTGCCATGCCCGGAGATCATGACGATGGGCACTTCGGGCGCCAGCTCGCCGGCGGCCTGAAGCACCTCCATGCCGTCGCGGCGCGGCATCTTCACGTCCACGAGGGCGAGGTCGTAGCGGTTTTCCTTGAGCTTTTTGAGGGCTTCCTCGCCGTCCTCGGCCTCGTCCACGGCATAGTCCTCGTATTCGAGGATTTCGCGCAGGGTGCGGCGGATGCTTTTTTCGTCGTCAACGACGAGGATGTGGGGCATGGCGGTGCGTGCTGGCATGGGGGAGGATAACGAAAAAGGGGCGTGCCCGGCGGACACGCCCCTAACGTCACACACGGCCAAGATGCTTCACGCGCCCGCGCCGGCGTCGAGCTGGCCGAGGTAGTACTCGGCGTCCTGCACCTCGGGCGCGTCGGCAAAGCGGCTCTGGAGAATCTGGTAGATGGCCTGCGCCTCGTCGGCGTTGCCGGCGCGGGCGTAGTTGCGCAGCGCGCCCAGGTAGTAGCCCGGCGCCACGGACGGGTTGGGGTAGGCGTCGGCGGCTTCGCGGTAGAGGGCGGCGGCGCGGGCGAAGTTGTCGCGGCTTTCGTGGATGGCGGCCTGCCCGGCGAGGGCGCCGGCTTCGAGAAACGTGTCGTCGCCGTCGTAGGCTTCGAACTGTTCGAGGGCTTCGTCCAGGCGGCCCAGCCGGTAAAGGGCGTCGCCGGCGTAGTAGTGCGCCAGGTTGCCCTCGGCCGTCGAGCCGTAGTCGTCGGCCAGCGACAGCAGCCCCTTCTGGTCGCCCTGATCGGCGAGGGCCTGCTCGTACTGGCCCTGCTCGTAAAGCTCGACGGGCGCGGCCAGGGCGGCAGCGGCCTTGTCGGACTGGCTGCTGCGCCACGCCAGAAACGCGACCACGAGCAGGGCCAGCAGCACGATGCCGCCCACGATGCCGAGCAGCAGCTTGCGGTTGTCCTCGACAAAGTAGAGCGTGCGCTCGTAGGAGGACGGCTCGGCCTCGGCCAGGTGCGCGGGGCGGACGGGATTTTCGGGAGGCTGGACGGTCGCCATGCGGAAGAAAAGAGGTCGGCGGGACGGGCGGAGGCGGCAGGTGGTGCCGCGAAAAGACGGGGAAAGTAACCCCCTGCCCCGCCGGGCTGCAACGCGCCCGCGTTAAGACGCCGCCGATTTTGCGCGCCCCGCCGTCAGCCCGCGCCGCGATTCTCGGCTGCCGGCTCGAACTGGAGCGAGGCCGAGTTGATGCAGTAGCGCAGGCCCGTGGGCGTCTGCGGCGCGTCGTCGAAGACGTGGCCGAGGTGGGCGCCGCAGTTCTGGCAGTGCACCTCGGTGCGCACCATGCCGTGCGAGAGGTCGCGCTCCTCCTCGACGTTTTCCTTTTCGGCGGGCACGAAAAAGCTGGGCCAGCCGCAGCCGCTGTCGAACTTGGACTGGGACGAGAAAAGCGGCACGCCGCACACGACGCAGCGGTACAGGCCGTCGGCCTTGAAATCCCAGTACTGGCCCGTAAACGGGCGCTCGGTGCCTTTCTGCTGGGTAACGCGGTACTGCTCGTCGGTGAGGCGGCTGCGCAGATCTTCCTTCATGGGGCATTCGTAAGTTGAACTGCCCGACCAACGAAGCCTCCACCACCCTCCGTTCCCGCCCGCCATGGCGCCCGACAACTCCTTCCCGTTCCACCAGCCCGTCGTGTGGCAGCCCGACAGCGCCGCGATGGCCGCCAGCAACCTCGCGGCCTTTATGCAACGGCACGGCATCGCCTCGTACCCCGACCTCGTCAGGCGCGCCCGCGCCGACGTGGCGTGGTTCTGGGATGCCGCCCTCGAAAACCTGGGCGTCGAGTTCTACGAACCCTACTCCGCCGTCCTCGAAACGACCGACGACCCGGCGTTTCCGCGCTGGTGCGTGGGCGGCAGGATGAACATCGTCCACAACCTGCTCGACAAGTGGCAGTCCACGCCCGTGCGCGACCGGGACGCCATCCGGTGGGAGGGCGAGGAGGGCCAGACGCGCCGCCTCACGTACGCCGAACTCGACCGCGAGGTGGGCCGGTGCGCGGCAGGCTTGCGGGCGCTGGGGCTGGGCAAGGGCGACGCCATCGGGCTGTTCATGCCCATGACGCCCGAACTCGTCGTGGCTTTTCTGGCGACAGTCAAAATTGGCGGCATCGTGCTGCCGCTTTTCAGCGGCTACGGCCCCGAGGCCGTCGCCACGCGCCTCAACGATGGCCGCGCCCGCGCCCTCGTCACCGCGAACGCCGTGTACCGGCGCGGCAGCGTCGTGCCCCTCAAACCCACCGCCGACGCCGCCCTCGCCCTCGCGCCCGGCGTCGAGCACCTGATCGTCCACGACCGCATCCCCGGCGCCCCGACGCCGTGGACAGACGGGCGCGACCGCTGGTGGCACGACCTCGTGGCCGGCCAGCCCGGCGCGGCGCCGACGGAGAAAACCAGCGCCGAGGACGTGCTGATGATCATCTACACCAGTGGCACCACGGGCCGCCCCAAGGGCGCCGTCCACACGCACTGCGGCTTTCCCGTCAAGGCGGCGCAGGACATGGTGCACTGCATGGACCTCAAGGCGGGCGAGGCCATGTACTGGATGACCGACATGGGCTGGATGATGGGGCCGTGGCTCGTCTTCGGCACCCTTATCGCCGGCGCCACGATGGTGCTCTACGACGGCGCCCCCGACTTTCCGGACGTGGATAGGCTGTGGGCGCTGTGCGCGCGGCACGGCGTGACGCACCTGGGCGTCTCGCCCACGCTCATGCGCGTGTTGCGCGGCGCGGGCCCCGAACCCATCCAGAAACACGACCTGTCGCGGCTGCGCGTGATGGGCTCGACGGGCAGCCCGTGGGACCCGGAAACGTGGCTGTGGACGTTCCACCACGTGCTCGAAGGGCGCAAGCCCATCCTCAACTACTCGGGCGGGACGGAGATTTCGGGCGGCATTCTGTGCGGCAACCTGTTCACGCCCCTCAAGCCGTGCGCCTTTTCCGGCCCCGTGCCCGGCATGGACGCCGACGTGGTGGACGCCGACGGGCAGCCCGTGCGCGGCGAGGTGGGCGAACTCGTCATCCGCCAG
This sequence comes from uncultured Rhodothermales bacterium, assembly GCA_965365535.1. GTDB lineage: Bacteria > Bacteroidota > Rhodothermia > Rhodothermales > BA12 > CBDUCD01. The sequence continues at coordinate 4,101 of CBDUCD010000184.1, forward strand.
CCGTGGATCGGCATGACGCGCGGCTTCTGGAACGACGCCGCCCGCTACCGCGACACCTACTGGCGCCGCTTTCCCGGCGTGTGGGTACACGGCGACTTTGCCGCCATAGACGGCGACGGGCTGTGGTTTCTGCTGGGCCGCAGCGACGACACCATCAAGGTGGCGGGCAAAAGGCTGGGGCCTGCCGAGGTCGAGGGCATCCTGAATGCCCACCCCGCCGTGCGCGAAAGCGCCGCCATCGGCGTGCCGCACGACGTAAAGGGCGAGGAAGTCGTGGCCTTCGTGGTGCTCAACAACGGCGCCGAAGCTACGGACGCGCTGCGCGCCGAACTGGTCGAAAAGGTGGCGGCGGCGCTGGGCAAACCTCTCAAGCCGCGCGAGGTGCGCTTTGCGCGGTCGCTGCCCAAGACGCGCAACGCCAAACTCTTGCGCCGGCTCGTCCGCGCCGCCTTTCTCGGCCTCGAAACGGGCGACACCACGAGCCTCGAACACCCCGAAGCCCTCGACGACGTGCGGGCGGCAACCTGAGCGCTACCGCATTTTCCACGAGTAGATGAGCCCGAAGGCCGGGCGCCCGCCAAAAACTTCGTAGCCCGCGAGCAGCGACGCCTTGCCCAGCCGGAACATGGCGCCCAGCGTCAGGGCGGGATCTACCTGCAGGTCGCCGCGCTGCTCGTGGGCGCGCACGCCCAGCCCCAGCGCCGGCTGCACCTTCTGGCCCGCTCCACCGCCAAAGCCGATGATCTGGGCGGTGATGGATTCGTCGCCGTCGGCGAGGCCCAGCGCGGCGCCGTTGGCCGATGCCTGGAGCAGCGCGCCGCCGCGCGCCCGCACGATGCCCGTTGCAAAGCCCAGCGGCTCGTCCGTCTGCACGGCGATGCCGGCGCTGCCGCCCAGCACGGCGCCGCCCACGAGGGCCACGCCAATCATGGCGGCGGCAGGCAGCAGCTCGCCGTTTTTGTCCTTTTTCTCGTCGTCGTCGCTGCTGCTGCTGTCGCGGTCGCCGCGGGCGTGGCGGGGGCGCGGCGCGGCGGTGGCATAGGCGCCGTCGCGCACGCCCAGCCACGCCAGGTTCCACGCCACGTCCACCCACACGTCGGGGTAGGCGTCGTACACGCTGCCGTCGCGCACGCGCGGGGCGCGTCCGTTGCGCGACTGCCGCCCGTCGTACACGCCAAAGGCGGCGCGGACGAGCTGGAGGTTTTCAATCGTAAAGCCCTCCCCCACGATGCGCCGCGCCGCGTCGGCATCCACGCCGTCGAACAGGACGGCCCACGTGGCGGCGGGCGCGATGTCGAGCATCTGGCCGGAGGCGAGCCGGGTGCTGTCCACGGCAAGGGTGAAGCCGGCGACGCGGGCGCCGTTCTGCACCACGTCGGCGCGCAGCACGAAGGCCACGAGCGCCACGCCGTCGGGCATCTGCCGGGCGGGCACGCGGCGTCCTTTTTTGATGCCCTCGCTGCCCATCTGCCACGACAGGCGCGCGGCCAGGCGGGGTGCCTCGCCCGCGTCGGTGGCTTCGAGCGTAAGCGTGAGGCGGCGGATAAAGGGCAGCACGTCGTACGGGCGCCAGTGGTCGGGCGGCGGCGGCGCGTCGTGGACGGAAAGCGGCCAGTCGTAGAGGTCGGCCGTCGTGGTGACGGGCTGGGCGCCGGCAGGCAACGCGAGCGCGGCAAGGGCGAGGCAGGCGAGTAGTCGCATGGAGACACGGGTGTCCACGGGTCGGGACGGTTGGGTGGGCGAGAAGGCTTCGGGCACCCTTTACGAGCAGCGCACCGCCTGTTGCGCCCTTCCCGCAAACGCCGTGCGAGGGGAGTTGGTCATTCGTCGTTGGTCACTCGTCATTTGTCATTCGTCATACCAAATCCTGCTGGATAGTGTGTTTTTGTCATTGCGAGCGAAGCGCGGCAATCTCGCCTATTCGAGCACAACAAGCGAGATTGCCACG
>CBDUCD010000185.1:0-6040 GCA_965365535.1 uncultured Rhodothermales bacterium
TGAGAACAGATTTACAGTCTGTCGCCTTTAACCACTCGGCCACCTGCCCGCATGAGCCCGGAAATATATCCCGGCCTGGGAACGCGCGCCACCCGAGGCGGCACGAATTCAACATGAAGAGGCGATAAATCGCCTTTTCGAGCCCGTAGAGGGATTCGAACCCCCGACCCCCTCATTACAAGTGAGGTGCTCTGGCCAGCTGAGCTATACGGGCGGACGCGCCGGGCGCGAGGGGCCTCGAATATAGCCGCGCGGCCCCAGGGTGTCAACGCAGGCGCCGCCACGCCTTGCGCCCCAGCCACACGAGCAGGCCGGCGAACAGCAGGCCGCCCACGACTTTGCCGTACGTCGCCATCCAGCCTTTCACCACGTCCAGGTTGTCGCCCAGCGCGTACCCGGCGTACACGATGAGGGCCGACCACGCAAACGCGCTGACACCCGCCAGCAGCGCCGTCCGGCGCGCATCGAGCCGGGCCATGCCGACGGTAAGGGAGATGACCGACCGGATGCCGCTCAGAAACCGGTTGAGCAGCACCACCCACCAGCCCATCACGGCCATCCAGTCGCGTGCCTTCACGATGCTGGCCTTGGGCAGCCACCGCATCCGGCGCGCGTCGAGGATGGCCTCGCCGGCGTGGTAGCCGAGGGCGTAGAGCGTCATGAAGCCCAGCACGCCGCCCAGCGTCGAGAGGCCCACGACGGGCCAGAAGGCCAACTTGCCGATGCCGGCGAGGTAGCCGCCGTAGAGAATGGCGAGGTCGCCGGGCACGGGCGGGACGACGTTTTCGCCGTACGCGATGGCGAAAATGGCGACGTACGCCCACAGCGCCGGCAGCGCCTCCAGCCACGCCGCCAGGTCGTTGAAAAGGGGGCCCACGGCGTCAGGCCTCGTCCAGCAGGCAGACGGCGTACGCCGACGCGCCGGCCTCCTCGCCCACGAAGCCCAGCCTTTCGGTCGTCGTCGCCTTTACCGACACGCGGCCCACTTCGATGCCCAGCACGCCGGCGATGCGGGCGCGCATGGCGTCTATGTGGGGGCGGAGCTTGGGGCGTTGCAGGGCGACGGTCGCATCCACGTTGGCGATGGCGAAGCCTTCCGCTCGCACGCGGCGGGCCACGTGGCGCAGCAGCTCGGCACTGTCGGCGCCGCGCCACGCCGCGTCGGTGTCGGGAAACAGCAGCCCGATGTCGCCCAGCGCGGCGGCGCCCAGCAGGGCGTCGGCGAGGGCGTGGAGCAGCACGTCGGCGTCCGAATGCCCGTCGAGGCCGGTTTCGTGGGGAATCGTCACGCCGCCCACGATGAGGGGGCGCCCCTCGACGAGCCGGTGTACGTCGTATCCAAAGCCGACACGCATCAGAGGAGGGGGGAAAGGGGCCAGAGCAGCCGGGCCAGGGCCCAGTCGTCGGGCGTGGTGATTTTGAAGTTGCGCGCGCTGCCCGTCACGAGATGGACCGCGTAGCCCGCGTGCTGCACCAGGGCCGCGTCGTCGGTGACGGCGTCGGGGAGGCGTACGTCCGGGGCGTAGGCGTGTTCGAGCCAGTCGCGGCGGAAGCCCTGCGGCGTCTGCACGAGAAAGAGGCCGTCGCGCGGGATGGTCTCGCCGAAGACGCCCCCATCGGCCTGCCGCAGCGTGTCGGCCACGGGGATGGCGGGCACGGCGGCCCCGCTGCGCCGCGCCTCGTCCACGACGGCCTGGACGAGCGCGGCGTCCACGAACGGGCGCACGGCGTCGTGGACGAGCACGATTTCGACCGGGCCGGCAAGGGCGCCGAGGGCCTTTGCAACCGACGCGCGCCGCGTGGCGCCGCCTTCGACAATGGCGATATCCGGCAGCCCGTAGCCTGCCAGCCGCTGCTGCGCAGGCGCGCCCTCGCCCGGCGGCACGGCCACGACGATCTGGCCAATGGCCGGGTGCGTGGCGAAAACGCGCAGCGTCTGCACCACGAGGGGCGCGTCGCCCAGCATCCGGTCCTGCTTGCGCGTGCCGCCCAGCCGCGTGCCCTGCCCGGCGGCAGGCACCACGACGGCGACGGATGGAGGCTGGACGCTGGAGGTTGGCGGCTGGAAAGGCACGGGCGCGGCGCGGTTGCGGGGCTGCTGCTGAAAATCTCAAACGTCCAATCTCAAATCTCAAATCCCCAACGCCTACAAAATCAGCATTGCATCGCCATACGAGAACAGCCGGTATTTTTCGCGGATGGCCGTGTGGTACGCTTCGAGGATGAAATCGCGTCCTGCAAACGCCGACACCAGCATGAGCAGCGTCGAGCGCGGCATGTGGAAGTTGGTGACGAGCCGCTGCACGATGCGGAAATCATAGGGCGGATAGATGAACTTGTCCGTCCACCCCGAGCCCGCCTTGAGGACGCCTTCCGCCGACAAACTCGACTCGACGGCGCGCACGGCCGTCGTGCCCACGGCCGTCACCGTCCGGCCCGGCGCCGCGAGGGCCTCGTTGACAGCCCGGGCCGCCGCTTCGGGGACGACGTAGCACTCCGAATCCATCTGGTGGCGCGCGGGGTCTTCGACCTCGACGGGGCGGAACGTGCCCAGCCCTACGTGAAGCGTCACGGGCGCGAGGGCCACGCCCTTCCGCTGGAGCGCGTCCACGACGGCGGGCGTGAAGTGGAGGCCGGCGGTGGGCGCCGCCACGGCGCCCCGGTGCTGGGCGAAAATGGTCTGGTAGTGGTCGCGGTCGGCGTCCGTCGCGCTGCGCTTGAGGTAGGGCGGAAGCGGCGTCGTGCCCAGCGCGTCGAGCGCCTCGAAAAAAAGGTCGTCCGTCCCCTCAAAGATGAAGCGGACGGTGCGCCCGCGCGAGGCCGTGTTGTCCACGACTTCGGCGGCCAGCCCCCTGCCGAACTGGAGCACGTTGCCCACGCGCACGCGCCGGGCGGGCGCCACGAGGGCTTCCCACAGGCGCCGCTCGCGGCTGAGCTCGCGCAGCAGAAACACCTCGACGCGGGCGCCGGTGTCCTTGTGCGCAAACAGCCGCGCCGGGTACACCTTGGTGTCGTTGACGATGAGGGTGTCGCCCGCGCCGAAATACGCCGGCAGGTCGCTGAAGACGTGGTGCGCGATGGTGCCCCGCGCCCGGTCGAGCACCATCAGGCGGGCGCTGTCGCGCGGCTCGGCGGGGTGGCGGGCGACGAGTTCGTCGGGGTACGCGTAGTCGAAGTCGGATAATCTCATACGCCTGCGCGCTGGAAAACAGGGGCGCCTGTGCTTATTTGAAGTTTCGGTGCAGAAAATGAGGTGCCAAGATAACGGCGCCGCCGCACCCGCTCCAATGCCTGTTGCGCCGTTTCTGCGGGTGGCGTAACGTGGCTGCCCCCTCCCGGACGCCCCCGTTTCCACGCGCCGCCATGCGTGCCGCCTTTTTGAGCCTGCTTCTCATTGCCGCCTGCGACGGGGGCCTCGCCCCGCCCGCCGACCTGCGGCCCGGCGCCATCCGGGGCGTCGTCACGTACGCGGGCGCGTGGCCGCCGGCGGATTCGCTGCGCGACCTGCGCTTCGTGGCCATGCGCTTCGTGCCCCGCGACACGTCGGATTTCCTCAACCTGAACCGGCTCGTCTTTAACGGCTCCCGGCTGGCGCTTTTCGTCGCGCGCGACACGTTTCTCATCGGGGACGTGGCGCCGGGCGTTTTCCTCTACAGCGGCGTGGCCCAGAAATTCGGCCCGGGCCTGACGCAGTGGCGCCCCGTCGGGCTTTACGAGGACACCGAGGGCGTCTTCACCGTCCGCGCCGGCGATACGGTCGAGGTGGCCGTGCGCGTGGATTTCGCTCGCCTTCCGCCTTTCCCGCCGCGATGAAAACGCTGCTGCTGACGGCTCTGCTGGCCCTCGCCCCCCTGGCCGCCCGCGCGCAGACGGGCGCCGTCGAGGGCACGGTGCGCGACGCCGCCGGGCAGCCCCTCGCCGGCGCGAACGTGCGCGTCGAGGGGACGCGGCAGGGCAGCGCGGCGGGCGCCGATGGGCGCTACCGCATCGCCCCCCTCGCGCCCGGCGCGTACCAGGTGACGGCGTCGCTCGTGGGCTACCGCACGCTGACGCGGGGCGTCGTGGTGGCGGGCGGCGCTGCCCGGCTCGACTTCGTGCTCGAAGCGCAGCCCGTCGAGGCCGGCGCGGTCGTCGTCACGGCGTCGCGCAACGCCCAGGCCCGCGACGCCGTCGCGCACAGCGTGTCGGTGGTGACGCCCCGCGACATCGAAAGCCGCGGCCTCGTCACGCTCGACGCGGCGCTGCGGCAGGTGCCGGGCGTCCAACTCGCCGACAACCAGGTAAGCATCCGGGGGTCGTCGGGGTTTTCGTACAACGTGGGCAGCCGCGTGCTGCTGCTCGTGGACGGCGTGCCCATGCTGGGGCCGGACTCGGAGGGGGTGCCTTTCGAGATTCTGCCCCTCGCCGCCGTGGACCGCGTCGAGGTGGTGCGCGGGCCGGGGTCGGCGCTGTACGGCAGCGGCGCGCTGGGCGGCGTCGTCAACGTCCTCACCCGCGATTTCCCCGACCGCCCGGCCACCTTTGCGCGGGCGCAGATGGGGGCGTACCTGCCCGTGCGCCACGCCGCGTGGCGTGCCCGCTGGGACGAGGCCGACGCGCCGCGCCCGTTTTACGACACGGGCTTTTTCCACGCCCGCCGGCTGGGCACGGGCGGCCTGTGGCTAAGTGCGTCGTACCGGCGCGACGTGGGCTACACGCGGCTGGGCGCGTCGGAGCGGCTGCTGGCCTACGGCAAGTGGGGCGTGGCGCCGTCGGCCCGCACGCGGCTGTCCCTCCTGGGCGGCGCCACGCGCAGCCGGGGCGACTCGTTTCTCTACTGGAACGGGCTGGACGATCCGCTCAACCCCGGCACCCTCGCCCTCGGCGGCGCGGGCACGACGGGCTCGGAGGACAACCTGACGTACCGTTTCAGCGCCCTGCCGACGTTTACGCACACCCTGTCGCCGCGCCTGTTCTACCGCGTCGCCGGGCGCTTTTTCGGCGTCAGCATCCGCCCGCTCGACGCGCAGGGCCGCCCGCGCGCGGCCATCCGGGGCACGGCGGGCTACCGCTACGGCGGCGAGGTGCAGGCCGTGTGGCAGGCCCCCGGCGGCCTGCTGACGGGCGGCGGCGCCCTCGACGCGAACGCCGTGCGCTCCAACTACTTCGGCACCGACCCGCCGTTTCTGGCGCAGCCCGAGGGCGCCCTGTTCGCGCAGTGGGAATGGCGCCCTGCCCCCCGCCTCGACGCCACGCTGGGCCTGCGCTTCGACGCCTACGCGCTGGAATCCCGGCAGGTGGAAAAGCAGCTCAGCCCCAAACTCAGCCTCGCGTACCGGCTGTCGGAGGCGTGGCGGCTGCGGGCGTCGGCGGGGCGGGGCTTCCGCGTGCCGGGCGTGACCGAGCGCTACGTGGACGACTCGTCGCTTTTCCCCATCCTCTCGAACCCCGCCCTCAAGCCCGAGACGAGTACGGGCTACGAGGTGGGCGCACGCGGGCTGCTGGGGCCGGTCGCCCTCGACGGTGCCGTTTTCTGGACGGATTTCCGCCGCCTCGTCGAGCCTGTTTTCGTGGCCGAGGCGGGCCGGCAGGGCTTCCAGTTCGTCAACCTGACGCGGGCGCGCATCCGGGGGCTGGAGGTGGGTGCCGAGGTGCCGGTGCCTTCCAACCGGGGCCTGCTGCGCGTGTCGTACCAGCTACTCGACGCCCGCGACCTGTCGGAAAATCGGGCGCTCGTGTTCCGCAGCCGCCACCTCGTCCAGGCCACCCTCGACCTGGCGGCGGGGCGCTGGAGCGCGGGCGCCGATGCGCGCTACAGCAGCCGCCCGGACCGCGTGGACAGCGACTTCGCCCGCTTCGTGCCCGACGCCGACCAGCTCGTCTCGACGCGCGTGCTCGACCTGCGCGCGGGCGCGCGGTGGCGCGCGTTTACCGCGACGCTGCTCGTCCGCAACGCCCTCGACTACTACTACGCCGAGCGCCCGGCCATTCTGGCGCCGCCGCGCAGCCTCGCCCTCCAGCTTACCGCCGCGCTGTAACGCATTCTATTTCCGTCACTGCC
>CBDUCD010000186.1:0-6007 GCA_965365535.1 uncultured Rhodothermales bacterium
GCCGGCGGACGTGCTCGGCGCCCTGGAAAAAGCGCTCGATGGGGCGGAAGACGAACTCCAGGTAAACCGTCTGCGGGCACCCCCAGCCGCACCACACGCGCCCCAGCAGGGCCGTAAACAGCACGATGGACACCAGCACCGAGATCGAGAGCAGCAGCAGCAGAAACGTGTCCGTGGGGTAGAAAATGCCGCCGAACAGGTAGAACGTCCGCGTGCTCACGTCGAGCAGCATGGCCGGGTGCCCGCCGATGTGGACGATGGGCAGCAGCACGAAAAACGCGATCAGCAGCCACGCCACGACGCGCCGCCGCTTCCAGAACCGCCCCGGCGACAGCGTGGGGTAAATCCAGAGGCGGTGCCCGGACTTGTCGAGCGTCGAGAGCACCTGGTCGGGCGAGTCGAGCACGCCCAGGTCGGTAGCGGGTACAAAAGCGCGGGCCATGACTTTCTGGGGTCAGTCGTTACGGATCAGCAACACAACGCGCCGGGCCGCCGGGCGTCCCCCGGACAACGCAGGCGCTCCGCGAAAAGCGGTGAAGGTCCGCGCAATTTTCCCCCGGCGCCCCTGCCCGGCGCTACTCGGCAGGGGTGTAGGGCTCGCCCTGCGGCTCTTTCGCACCCGGCGGGTTGGTGCCTGCCAGCGACTGCACGTAGGCGACGAGCTGGGCGCGCTCCTCGCCCGAAAGCTGCGATTCCCACGCCGGCATCCCCTTGTCGAGCACGCCTTCTTTGAGCACGCGGAAAATGTCCGTGTTGGAGCCGCCGTGAATCCAGTACTCGTCCGTCAGGTTGGGGCCGATGAGGCCCTGGCCGGCCTCGCCGTGGCAGGCCGCGCAGACGCCCTGGAAAATGACGCCTCCGGCCTCGACGGCGCTCGCGTTCTGGACAAACGTCGCCAGCGAAGCCTCGTCGGCCTCGAAGGTCGGGTTTTGCTGCTCGTAGGCGGCGCGCACGGCGGCCACCTTTTCCGTCTGCTGCCGCAGGTCGTCGCCGTAATTGTCAATCCAGCCGAAAAAGTGGACGGCGGGCACGTAGGCGATGGAAAAGACGATGGTGAGCCAGAACGTCGCTACCCACCAGCGCGGCATGGGGTTGTCGTACTCCTTGATGCCGTCGTAGGTGTGCCCGGCCAGAAGGGGCGCCTGGTTGTCGGAGGCTTCGCGGGGCGACTCGAGAGGCGGGATGAGGTCAGACATGGTGGTCTTTGGGGAGGATGTCGTCGTCGAGCGGCTGGTTTTTGAGCGCCTCGCGCTGCTTGCGCGACAGGCTGAACGCGTACACGATGACGAGCACGAAGGCGACGAAAAAGGCCACGAGGCCCACCTGAGCCAGCTGCCCCGTCTCGAGGGCGTGTACGACTTCGCGCATCATGGCTGCTGAGAGGGTTTTTTGGTGGGGGCCGGGTTGCCGTACACGTCCACGGGCACGGCAACCTCCCTGTCGGAGCCGGGCAGGTCGCCGGGCTGCTGGCCGGTGAGGGTTTCCACGTTTTCCTCGATCTCGTGTTCTTCGAGCACCTGCTCGGCCCGGTCGGTGCCGTTGAGGTCGGTGCCCATGCGCTGCAGGTAGGCGATGAGGGCGACGATCTCCTTGTTTTCGAGACCTGCCGGGCCGCCCTGGTCGGCGATTTCGAGGGCAATCTGGCGGGCCTGGGTGCGGGCCAGGGTTTCGGCGCCTGCCACCTCGTCGTCGCTGTAGGGCACGCCCACGGCGCGCAGGCCGCCCAGCTTGCGGCTCAGGTCAGAAAGTTCGGCGTCGTCGGCCAGCAGCCACGGGTAGGGCGGCATAATGGACTGCGGACTCGTCGAGCGCGGGTTTTCCATGTGGCGCACGTGCCACAGGTGCGGGTACTTGCCGCCGATGCGCTGCAAGTCGGGCCCCGTCCGCTTCGACCCCCACAGAAACGGGTGCTCGTAAACCGTCTCGCCGGGCTTGGTGTATTCGCCGTAGCGCTCGATCTCGTCGCGGAAGGGGCGAATCATCTGCGAGTGGCAGCCCACGCAGCCCTCGCGGATGTAGAGGTCGCGCCCGGCCACTTCGAGCGGCGTGAACGGCTTCACGGTGGCAATGCGCGGGATGTTGCCCTCTACCAGAAACATGGGCAAGAACTCGACGATGCCGCCCACGGCAACGGCCAGCGTGACGAGAATGGTGAACAGCAGCGGCCAGCCTTCGAGCTTGCGGTGCAGGCCGTCTTTTTTGATCGAGAACATGGCGGAACGGGGTTGGCGGGGGCAGTGGGGTCAGTGCGCGGCAACGGCCACGCGGCGCGGCACGGCCACCGCCGGGTCGGGCAGGTGCTTGGGCGCCGTCCGGATGGTGCGGAAGATGTTGTAGCCCATCATGACCACGCCCGTGAGGTAGAGCAGCCCGCCAATGAGGCGCACCCAGTACATGGGCACGATCTGCACGACCGTCTCGGCAAAGTCGGGGTAGAGCAGGCGGCCCGCCTCGTCAAAGGCCCGCCACATCAGTCCCTGCGTGATGCCGGCGTTGTACATGGCCAGCACGTAGAGCAAAATGCCCAGCGTGCCAATCCAGAAGTGCGCGTTTGCCAGCTTTTTGCTGTAGAGCTGGGTGCGCCACAGGCGCGGCGCCAGCCAGTAGATCATGCCAAAAGTCATGAAGCCGTTCCAGCCCAGCGCGCCCGAGTGCACGTGCCCGATCGTCCAGTCGGTGTAGTGGCTGAGGGCGTTCACGGTTTTGACCGAGAGGAGGGGCCCCTCGAACGTGCTCATGCCGTAAAACGTGATGCCCAGCACGAACATCTTGAGTTCGGGACTGGTGCGCAGCTTGTGCCAGGCGCCGCGCAGCGTGAACAGGCCGTTGATCATGCCACCCCACGACGGCATCCACAGCATCACGGAAAACACCATGCCCAGCGTGGCCGCCCACTCGGGCACGGCGGTGTAGTTGAGGTGGTGCGGGCCGGCCCAGATGTAGATGAACACCAGGCTCCAGAAGTGCACGATAGAAAGCCGGTACGAAAACACGGGCCGCTCGGCAGCTTTGGGCAGGAAGTAGTACATCAGCCCCAGAAACGGCGTCGTCAGGAAAAACGCGACGGCGTTGTGGCCGTACCACCACTGCACGAGGGCATCCTGCACGCCTGCGTACACCGGATAGCTCTTCATCAGGCTGATGGGGTACTCGACGCTGTTGCCCAGGTGCAGCAGGGCCACGGTGATGATCGTGGCGATGTAGAACCAGAGGGCCACGTAGAGGTGCGGCTCGCGGCGCTTTTTGAGCGTCATGAAAAAGTTGACCGCAAACACCACCCAGACGACGGTGATGGCGATGTCAATGGGCCACTCGAGTTCGGCGTACTCTTTCGAGGTCGTGTAGCCGAGGGGCAGGGTGATGGCCGCCGACACGATAATGGCCTGCCAGCCCCAGAAGTGGATTTTGCTCATCAGGTCGGAAAACATCCGCGCCTTGCAGAGCCGCTGCGTCGAGTAGTAGATAGCAGCGAAAATGGCATTCCCCGCAAACGCGAAGATGACCGCATTCGTGTGCAGCGGGCGCAGCCGCCCGAAGGTGAGGTAAGGCCCCAGGTTGGCCTTCCAGAAGGGCAACTGGAGCGCAATCAGCGCGCCAACGGTCATGCCGATCAGCCCCCACAGCATGGTCGCCAGCACGAACTGGCGGACGATCTTGTCGTCGTACTGGAAGACTTCGAGCTCGGCAAGCGGCTCGGACCGGGTTACGGGGATGGTTTCCATGGGCAGATGGATGGCGAACACGAGGCGGGACGTTACCTGCACGGCATCCGCCAAAGATAGGGAGAGTTGTTACGATCTGGTGTAGGGGTTAACTACGCGTGTTGTAGGGGTTTGCCTTACAGGGCGTGTGTCGCTCCCCCTTTCTGACCGGGTGGGGTGCGCCGCCGTACCATTTTAAGCATGAAATGCGCCAATGCTCTTGCCACCTTTGCCCGCGAAGCGCCGGGCCTCGCGCCGGGCGACCGGTACGCGCGGGCGCTGCACGTAGCGGCCGCCTTGCCGGGCGTGCAGGGCGCCGCGCTGCTTTTTCCCACCGACGCGCCGCTGCTCGCGGGCACCCTGGCCCCGCTGCCCCCGTCGCTGCTGGCTACGGTCGCGGACGCCTACGTGCCCGTCCCGGTGGGCGAGGGCGTTTTTGCGATGCCTGTGCGGGGCGCGACGGACGTGCTGGCGGCGCTCGCGCTGGCCGTGCTGGCGCCGCACGCGGCAGAGGGAGAAATCGCGCTGACGAGCCTGGCGGGCATCCTGAGCAGCGCCGCCGTGCTCGACGCCGTCGAGGCGATGTTGCAGCGCAGCGAGGCGCAGTCGCGCGCCATTGTCGAGACGACCGTGGACGCCGTCGTGACCATTGACGAGGAGCGCCGCATCCTCTCGTTCAACGGCGCCGCCGAGCGCATTTTCGGCTACCGCGAGCGCGACGTGCTGGGCCGCAACGTGAGCCTGCTCATGCCCGAGCCCTACAAAGCCGAGCACGACGGCTACGTCGAGCGCTACCTCGCGACGGGCGTGCCCCACATCATCGGGCTGGGGCGCGAGGTGACGGGGCTGCGCCAGAACGGCGAGGTGTTCCCGATGGAGCTGGCCGTGAGCGAGGTCGTCCTGCCCGAGCAGCGCCTGTTTACCGGCATCGTGCGCGACATCTCCGACCGCCGGCAGCTCGAACAGGAGGTGCTGCGCATTTCCGACATGGAGCGCCGCCGCATCGGGCAGGACTTGCACGACGGGCTGGGGCAGATGCTCACGGGCATCGGCCTCATCACGGGCGGGCTGGCGCGCCGCGCCCGGCAGGAGGCGCCCGCCCTGGCCGACGACCTGGACGAAATCGTGGGCCTGGTGCGCGAGGCGGACGCCCTCGCGCGCGGCCTCGCGCGCGGCCTCGTGCCCGTAGATCTCGAGCAGGGCGGCCTCGTCGGCGCCCTCGAACGCATGGTCGAAGGCGTGCGCCGCATGTTCGACGTGACCGTCCGGCTGCACGTGCAGGGCTCGCAGCCCCTCGACGACCCGACCGTCGCCATGCACCTCTACCGCATTGCCCAGGAGGCCGTCTCGAACGCCGCCCGCCACAGCGGCGCCTCGCGCATCAGCGTGCTGCTCGTGCGCGGGGCCGAGCAGGTGCGCCTGCGCATCCGCGACGACGGGCGCGGCTTGCCGCCCGACCTGGCGCAGCGCCCCCACTCGGGCATGGGCCTGCGCATCATGCACTACCGCGCCCGCATCGTCGGCGCCTCGCTCGAAGTGACCGGTGCGCCCGAGGGCGGCACCGTTATCCTCTGTACCTACCGGCGCGACGGGCAGACGCCCGCCCGCTCGCTTACCGGCCAACTCAGCGACCTGCCATGAACCGCATCCTGCTCATTGATGACCATCCCCTCATGCGCAAAGGCCTCGCCATGACGCTGGCCACCGAGCCCTCGCTTCAGGTGACGGGGCAGGCGGGCAGCGCCGAGGAAGCCCTCGAATGCGTCCGCGAAAACGAGTACGACCTGGCCATCGTGGACATCTCGCTGCCGGGCATGAGCGGCCTCGAACTCGTCAAGCACCTGCGGGCGCTGCGCCCCGAGCTGGTGCTGCTCGTCGTCTCGCGCCACGACGAGTCGCTTTACGCCGAGCGGGCGCTGCGGGCGGGCGCGCGCGGCTACGTGATGAAACTCGAAGCCGCCGACCGCATCGTCGAGGCCGTGCAGCGCGTGCTGGCGGGCCACGTGTACGTCAGCGCCGAGGTGCGCGACCGCCTGCTCGAAGGCATCGCAAACGGCGCCAGCCTCGTCCAGCACTCGCCCATGGACCTGCTCAGCGACCGCGAACTCGAGGTGTTCGAGATGACGGGGCGCGGCGTGGGCACGCGCGACATCGCCGAAAGGCTGCACCTGTCGGTCAAAACCGTCGAGTCGTACCGCGCCCGCATCAAAACCAAACTCAACTTATCCAGCGCGACGGAATTCATGCAGCACGCCGTGCAGTGGGTAGGCGCCGAAAAAGCCGCCTCATAACCAGCAATAAAGCAC
>CBDUCD010000187.1:0-5967 GCA_965365535.1 uncultured Rhodothermales bacterium
GCGGCGGGCAACGGCGCCTCGCTCAGCCCGGCGCGCAACGTCGGCATGGCCCCCGGCGCCGAACTCGTCGTCGTCAAAAGCGGCGAGGGCGTTTTCCCCATCTCCAACATCATTGACGGGCTCCAGTACTGCTCGGACGTGGCGGCTGCCGAGGGCAAGCCCGTCGTGGCGAACCTGAGCCTGGGCGCCGACGACGGCCCGCACGACGGTACGGACGCCAAGTCGGTCGCCATTGACGCCTTTGCCGCTTTGCCGGGCCACGCCGTCGTGCAGAGCGCGGGCAACTCGGGCGGCGCCCTTATCCACCGGCGGGCAAGTGTCGGCGCGGGCAGCAGCACCAGCCTCACCTTTACCCTTCCGGCCTACACGGCTACTGCCGGCGCGGGCAACGACGACTTCAGCGCCGACGTGTGGTTCGACGCCGCCCCCGGCGTCACGGCCACCCTTACCTCGCCGGGCGGGCAGACGGTGACGCAGCTTGCCGGGACGGCGCAGACGGTGCAGACACCCGACGGAACGGTGTTTCTCTACAACGACGTCTCGGGCGCGAGCCGCCGCATCTACTTCGTCGTCCGCGACGACAACGCGGCCATCACGCCCGCGCCGGGCACGTGGACGCTGACGCTTGCCAACCTGTCGGGCACCGCCGAGGGCTTCCACGCCTGGCTGTTCGACGCCATGCTGGGCGGCGCCGACGTGGTTTTCGGCGGCGCCGACAGCGACTACACGGTTTCCAACGCCGCGGCGGGCGGCATCACCGTGGGCGCGTACGCGCACCGCTGGCGCTATGCCAGCAGTATGGGCGGCACGTTCTGGTACGGCTCCGCCGACGCCTCCGACGCCCGCTCGCCTTTCAGCAGCCGGGGGCCGTCGCGCGCGGGCGCCATCCTGCCCCACCTGTCGGCGCCGGGCCAGGCCATGATTTCGACGCTGTCGAGCACGTCCGCCGCCCCCTCCGACAACGTCGTGGCCGGCGGCAAGCACGTCGTGATGCAGGGCACCAGCATGTCGTCGCCCGTGGTGGCGGGGCTGGCGGCCCTCCTCCTCCAGCAGCAGCCCGGCCTGACGGGCGCCCAGGTGCGGACGCTGCTGCAATCCACCGCCGACGTGGACGCGTTTACGGGCGCCGTGCCCAACAACCTCTACGGCGCGGGCAAGGTGAACGCCTACACGGCGATGGCGCGCCTCGTCAACGGCGCGAGCACGGCGGCGCTGCGCACCATCAGCTACGACGGCGCCATCACGGGCGTGTCGAGCCTGGCGTCGGCGCAGGCGGCGGCGGTGCGATTCGTGCAGCCCTGGACGCACGACGCCCGCATCCGGGGCGTGCTGTTCCACCCGGCCACCACCGTCCCGGCGGCGGGCACCCTCACGTTCGGCATCTACGACGACAATGCCGGCCAGCCCGGCGCCCTCGTGGGCACGCCCGTCACCCTCGACGCGGCGCGCCTCCAGATGTACACGTGGAATTACCTCGACCTGACGGGCGCCAACGCCGACCTGTTGCCCGGCGCCGAGTACCACGTGGTGGTGCGCGCGGACGCGCTCACGGGCACGCTCGCGATGGCCCACGACGGCGCCACGACGACGGGCCGATCCACGAAGCAGACGGGCGGCACGTGGACGCCGCAGCTTTTCGACTGGGCCATCCGCCCCGTCGTGACCGGGGGCGCCGGGGCGCTGCCCGTCGAGCTGGCCTTTTTCGAGGGCGTCGCGCAGGGCGATGCCGCCGTGCTCAGGTGGACGACGGCGGGCGAGACCAACAACGCGGGCTTCGCCGTCGAAGGGCGCCCCGCCGAGGCCGCCGCGTGGCGCCTGCTGGGCTGGGTAGAGGGCCACGGCACCACGAGCGAGGCGTCGCGCTACCAGTTCGAGACGCCCGCGCTCGCGCCGGGTCGCCACCTGTTCCGGCTGCGCCAGACCGACAGCGACGGCGCCGTCAGCTACAGCGAAACCGTCGAGGTAGGCGTCGGGGCGCCCACGGCCCTTGCCCTCTTTCTCGACGGCCCCAACCCCGTGCGCGGACGGCTCGCGGCGCGTTTCGTGGTGCCGCGCAGCGGCAGCGCGCGCGTCGAGGTGTACGACGCCGTGGGGCGCCGCGTGGGCGTCCTGTTCAGCGGCGAGGCCCGGGCAGGCGAGGTGTACCCCGTAGCCCTCGACGGCGCGGCCCTGGCCTCGGGGCTGTACGTCGTGCGGCTCGCGCAGGGCGGCCAGCAGCAGACGCGGACGGTCGTGGTGGCGCGGTAAAGGGTGCGGCGACACGCCCTTGACACCGCCAGGCGTTTCTTTGCGGCGCAGCCTGTGACGTGCAGGCTGCGCCGCCCTTTTTTGCCCTGTTGCCCATGACCTACGACCCCGACGTAGCCCTCGCCGCGCTGCGTGCCGACGCCCGCCTGGCCCCGCACCTCGACAGGCTGGGGCCGTTCACGCTTGCCCTCCGCCCGCAACCGCCGTACCTCGCCCTCACGCGCGCCATCCTCTACCAGCAGCTTTCCGGCAAGGCCGCCGCGACGATCCACGGGCGGCTGCAAGCGCTGCTGGGCGCGGGCGAAAGCGACCCCGCCGCCCTGCTCGCCCTTTCCGACGAGGCGCTGCGCGGCGCGGGCGTCTCGCGGGGCAAGATGGCCGCGCTGCGCGACCTCGCCGCCCGCACACTCGCGGGCGAGGTGCCCGACCGCGACGCCCTGCTGGCCCTCTCCGACGAGGAAATCATCGCCCGGCTGACGCCCGTGCGCGGCGTGGGGCGGTGGACGGTCGAGATGCTGCTGCTTTTCAACCTGGGGCGCCCCGACGTGTGGCCCGTGGACGACCTGGCCGTGCGCAAGGGCGTCCAGATCATGCTCGGGCTGGACGAGGCGCCCACGGCCCGCGCCCTCGCGCCCCTCGGCGAGGCGTGGCGCCCCTACCGGTCGGTCGTGGCCTGGTACTGCTGGCGCGCCGTCGAGGCGGCTCGCTGAGAAAAAACGACCGCCGGAACCGGCGCCTTTCCAAACGGCGGCGCCCCGCCGTACGTTTTCGCGTTGCAAGCCCGTACCCGCATGAAGCTGTCCGCGTTGTTGCTGCTGACGTCCCTGGCCGCCGCGTCGGCGTCCGCGCAGCAGGCCCCCGACCCCGAAACCGTGCTGTGGCAGCGCATGTGGGCGCTGCACGCCGCCCGGTGCACCACGCGCGTCCACGACGTGGCGGCCACCCTTCCCGGCGCCCGGCGCCAGCGGTGGGTCGAGCACGAGCTGCGCGCCCTGCCCGGCGACGCAAACACGCACGTGCCGCCGGTGCGCGCCCGGCGCCCGCTGGGCAAAGCCGCCGCCCCCTCGGCCACCATCAACGTGAGCTACACCAACTTCCCCGACGAGGCGCGGGCGGCCTTCCAGTTTGCCGCCGACCTGTGGGAAACGCACGTCCGCTCGGACGTGACGATCAACGTGGCGGCCACGTGGCGGCCCCTCGAAGAGCGCGTGCTGGGATCGGCAGGCGCCACGTTTATCGAATCCGACGAGTCGTTTCTGCCGCGGGCGAACACGTGGTACGCCATCGCCCTGGCCGAGGCCCTTGCCGGCAGCAACCTCACGGGCGCCGACGCCGACATTGCCGCGTCCTTCAACAGCAGCTTTTCGAGCTGGTACTACGGCACCGACGGGAAGACGCCCTCGGGCAAGTACGACCTCGCGACGGTCGTGCTGCACGAAATCGGGCACGGGCTGGGCTTTTTCGACTCGTTCGGCTACGACGACGGCGACGACTCGAACGGCGACGAGTGCCCCAACGCCCCCGCCGATTATGGCTGCGTGGGCATCCAGAACCGCCCCGTCATTTTCGACCGTTTTCTGCGCGACCGCGCGGGCAACCCCCTGCTCGACGCCGCCCGCTACCCGTCGCCCTCGCTCGTCCTCGGCAACGCCCTGCGCGACTCCGTCCGCTTCGACGCGCCCGCCATCCGCGCCATCACCGGCGACTTTCCCATTGACCTCTACGCGCCTGCCAACTTCGAGCCCGGCTCGAGCATTGCCCACCTGGACGAGGCGGCGTACCCGGCCGGCGACCCCAACTCGCTGATGACGCCTTTCCTCAAGGCCGCCGAGTCCAACTTCAGCCCCGGCCCCGTGACGTGCGCGCTGTTCCGCGACCTGGGATGGGGCATGGGGCCGGACTGCGAAGTGCTGCTCGGCGCCGACGTGCTCCAGTTCACGGCAAGCGAGGCTAAGGGCGACGTGGCCTTCAACTTCCTGCTCAGCACCACCACCGACGCCGTGCGCATCGAGATCGAGCAGCAGTATTTCACCGACGCGCCCGTGGTCGTGGCCTCGATTCCCGTCGTGGCCGGCGAAAACGTGACGCGCCAGCTCAGCGACCTCGCGCCGGGCCGCTACCGCTTCCGCCTGCGCATCGTCAACGCCGACGGCAGCCGCGTGGCCGGCCCGGAAGCCGAAGTCACCGTCGCCCTCACGTCCGACTACCTGCTCTCGGACGTGTACCCCAACCCCTTCCGCGACGCCGTCACGGTCACGCTCCAGGTGCGGCGGCGGCAGGACGTGAAGGCGCGCCTCTACGACGCCACGGGCCGCCTCGTGGCCAACCTCTACAACGACGCCGTGCTGGCCAACACGCGGCAGACGTTCCGCATTGACGGCGGCGCGCTGGCGGCGGGGCTGTACCTGCTGCGCGTGGAGTCGGACGAGTTCTCGGAAACGCGCCTGCTCGTCCACGTGCGGTAGCCGCTACCCCTCCATCGCGTCCACAAAGGCGAGCACGGCCCCGAACGCCTCGTCAAAGGGCGGCGCGTCGAGTTCGGGATGGGCGCCGGGCAGGCCGGCGTAGCCCTCGGCGGCGGCGCGGCGCACGTCGGCGGCGTGGAAATGGGCGGGCGAAGGCCCGGCGAGGTCGGGCCAGACGGCGCACTTTTTTTCGAGAAACGCCCGCACCCGCGCGGCATCGGGCGATTTCCGGGTGACGAGAAAGTACAGGTCCCACACGTCGGTGGTGCGCGGCTCGGCGTCGCCCGCGGCCTGCTGCAACAGCGTTTTGAGCTTGTCCGCCGCGATGTCCTCGACGGTCGGCACGGCAATCCCGACGCCGTCCAACTTTGCCCGCTGCCACGCGCACACCACCTCCGACAGCGTGGCCTGCATCTCGACGGCTGTTTCAAAGGGCGGCGTGGCGCGCTCGTCGGCGGTGTAGCCCACCTCGGCCAGCAGCGTCGGCAGCACGTCCGACAGGCGCTTGTGCTGCACGGCCAGGGCCGCCCACCCCCAGCGCGGCGCCGCCGCCGCCAGCGCCTCGTTCAGCGCGTGCGCAAACGTCACGAGCAGGTGCTCCTCGCCCTCCGCGACGCGGTTCGGGTGCCACGCGACGCTGTTGAAGTCGAGGTCGTCCGACCGGCGCGGGTTGCCATAGACGTGGTGGAGCGGCAGCCCGCCTTTGAGCACGTACTGCCGCCCCAGCGCGGGGTGGCCGAACAGGGCGTCGAGCGTGGCAAGTCGGGCGCGGTGCGCATCGTCCATGATGGCTACTTCGTCAATCGTTCCATTCGCTGATGGCTGGATCGCCAGACGCGATTGCATTACCAAGCATCAGCAGATCAAGCATTCAAAAGCGCGTCCATCTGGGCGAGGAGTTCGGGCAGGTCCACGGGCTTGGTGTGGTAGGCGTCGCAGCCTGCTTCGAGGGCCTGCTCGCGGTCCACGCTGAGGGCGTGGGCGGTGAGGGCGATGATGGGCACGGTGGCCAGTTCGGGCAGGGCGCGGATGCGCCGCGTGGCCTCGCGCCCGTCGAGCACGGGCAGGTTGAGGTCCATCAGGATCAGGTCGGGGCGCTCGGCCTGCGCCATGTCCACGCCCTGCTGCCCGTCGAAGGCCAGCACCACGGTGTAGCCGCGCCGTTTGAGGCGGCGCGAGAGCATGTCCCAGTTGTGCTCGTTGTCTTCGACGAGGAGAATCGTTGGCATGGGCGGCGGAGGGTTCAGGACTTGAG
>CBDUCD010000188.1:0-5894 GCA_965365535.1 uncultured Rhodothermales bacterium
CCTCCACCCCCTACACCGCCACCGGCGCTTTGATGGGCGGGTGCGGGTGGTAATCGTGCAGGACGACGTCGCTGTAGGCGTAGTCGAAAAGCGAGGCGGCGGGGCGCAGTTCGAGGCGCGGAAGCGGGCGCGGGGCGCGGGCAAGCTGCTCCTCCACCTGGTCGAGGTGGTTGAGGTAGAGGTGGCAGTCGCCGCCCGTCCACACGAAATCGCCCACGTCCAGCCCGCACTGCTGGGCCACCATGTGCGTGAGCAGGGCGTACGAGGCGATGTTGAAAGGCACGCCCAGAAACGAATCCGCCGACCGCTGATACAGGCCGCACGAGAGGCGCCCGTCGGCCACGTAGAACTGGAACAGCAGGTGGCACGGCGGCAGCGCCATGCGCGCGATTTCGTCGGGCTTCCAGGCGGACACGACGAGGCGGCGCGAGTCCGGGTTGGTGCGGATCTGGGCCACCACGTCCGCCATCTGGTCGTGGACGCTGCCGTCGGCGCCCTGCCAGGCGCGCCACTGCTTGCCGTAAACGGGCCCCAGGTCGCCCCACTGCCGGGCAAACGCCTCGTCGGCGGCGATGCGCGCCTCGAAATCGGTCTGCGAAATGTCGTCGCCCGTTTCGCGGCGGTAGTGCGCAAGGGGCCAGTCCGTCCAGATGCGCACGCCCTCCTGCACGAGCGGGCGGATGTTGGTCTCGCCGCGCAGAAACCACAGCAGCTCGTGGACGACGCTTTTGAGGTGGACGCGCTTGGTGGTGACGAGGGGAAAGCCCTCCTGCAGGTTGAAGCGCATCTGGTAGCCGAACACGCTGAGCGTGCCCGTGCCCGTGCGGTCGCTTTTGCGGACGCCCGTATCGCGCAGGTGGCGGAGGTAGTCGAGGTAAGGTTGCATATCGAAAAGGCGCTGCGTGAAGGTACGGCGATGCGGGAAAGCAGATCGCGGTTGGCGGTTGGAGATGGGCGGTTCGAGGTTGGGGACGCGTGGTTTTTCCAATCTCCAACCGCCAACCTCTAACCTCCACCCTCCACGTCATGGACCCCAACCTGCACCAGAAGCAAGGCATCAACCACCTCAACCGCGTGCTCGCCTACGCGCCGTTCGTGGCCGAAGGCGGCGAGGCCAGCGTCCACCTGACGCCCGAGGACTGGCACGTCGTGGCCGACACGCTGTTCGCCATGCAGACGCCCCGCGAGCTGCTGCCCCCGGCCATCGAGGATTTCGGGCTGGCCAACGCCAACCGCACCATCGTGCTCACGACCGCCGGCCTGCGCATCGCCGTCGAGCAGATGTAGGCCGCGGCTCAGACGAGCAGCAGCAGGGCGGCGTACGCGGCGACGCCCCCAGCAAAGGCGCCAAAGCGGCTTTTGCGTTCTTCGGGCAGCTCCTCTTTCAGGACGTTGAGCACCACGCCGCCCGCCAGAAAGGCGAACAGCAGGCCCGTGGCCGCCTCGCCCACTGCCGTAGCGCGCCCCACGGCCCACCCCGCCCCGATGGCGAGCGCCAGCAGCCAGCGGCCCACGCGCTTGTAGGTGTCCTTGTGGTCCTGCCGCAGCCCGTAGTCGTTGACGAGAAAGTGCAGCGTCATGGCGACGCCGAAAAAGAGCAGCCCGCGCAGCGTCTGCTCTTCGCGGTGGACGATGAGGTAGCCCACGAGCGCGTTGTAGAGCGCGAACGAGCCGATGTGCAGCCAGAACACGGCGGCACCCGTCGTGGTCTCGCCCTCGTCGCTGCCGGGCCGCTCGCCCCGGCTGTGCTGCCGCGATTTCACGCTTCGTTCGAGCCCGTAAAACACCGTCAGCCCCAGCAGCGCCATGAGGTAGGCGTGGTGCTCGAAGCGGGTGCCCGCGCCCAGACTCCTGCCGATGCTCTGCTGCGCGGCGGCCAGCTCGGGAAACACGTGGATAAAGACGTACGCTACCGACGTGCCGCCCGCCGCCGACAGCCACCGGCTGCGCGGCAGCCCGCCCAGAAAGCGCAGCCGGCCCGCGAAAAGGTGCACGAGGGCAAGGGCAGCCACGATGAGAAGTTGGAGCAGCATCGCCGGCGCGAAGTCGCGGGAAAACACAGAACGTCAGTTGGCGCGGGCGCGGAGGTAGAAGCGCGGGATGGCGATGCGGAAGCGCGAGCCGTCGGCGCGCTGCATGAGGTAGGACCCCTCCATCGTGCCTTCGAGGGATTCGAGCACGCAGAACGAGTTGTAGCGGTACGTCTCGCCGGGCGCCATCACGGGCTGCTCGCCCACGACGCCCTCGCCCTCCACCTCGCGCACGCGCGTGCCCTGGTCCTGGATGCGCCAGTGGCGGCGCAACAGCTGCACCTCGCCGTAGCCGCCGTTTTCGATCTCGACGTAGTACGCGAACACGGCCCGGTGCGCCAGCAGGTCCGACTGGTCGTCGAGGTACACGGGGCTCACGGCGACGCGGATGCCTTCGGTGGTGGCTGCAAAGGAGACCATGGCGGCAGTAGTTTGGCCCTCCCTACCCGGGCCGTTTTCAGGATGTTCTGAAAATGGCGACGCCAAACATCTGCTTCACGTTCCATGTCCGCTACCGCCCGCGTGCGCCCGGCGCCCGTTCTCCACGGCCTGCTCGAGCTGCCCTCCGACAAAAGCATCGCGCAGCGCGCCGCCCTGTTTGCCGCACTCGGCGAGGGCACCTCTTACCTCGTCGGCTTTCCCGACGCCGCCGACCCGCAGAGCACGCTGGCGTGCGTGCAGGCGCTGGGCATTCCTGTCGAACGCGACGCCGACGGCATCCTGGCCGTCGAGGGGCGCGGGCTGACGGGGCTGCGGGCGCCCGCTGGCCCCGTTGACTGCGGCAACTCGGGCACGGCCATGCGGCTGCTCGCGGGCATCCTTGCCGGGCAGCCCTTCGGCGCGACGCTCGTGGGCGACGCCTCGCTGTCGCGCCGCCCGATGGGGCGCGTGCTCCACCCCCTGGCCGAGATGGGCGCCCTCGTCGAGAGCACGGACGGGCACGCGCCGCTTTCCATCGTGGGCGGGCAGCACCTGCGCGGCATCACGTACCGGCTGCCCGTCGCGTCGGCGCAGGTCAAGACGTGCGTGCTGCTGGCCGGCCACTTTGCCGACGGCGAGACGACGGTCGTCGAACCCGTCGCCACGCGCGACCACACCGAGCGGATGCTGGCCCTCGACGTGATGGAGATGGGCGGCGAGCGCCACGTCAGCGTGCACGGCGGGCAGCCCATCGCGGCGCGCACGTGGACGATTCCGCGCGACTTCTCGGCGGCGGCGTTTTTCCTCGTCGCGGGCAGCATCGTGCCCGAGGCCGAAATCGTGCTGCCGAAGGTGGGCCTCAACCCCACGCGGTCGGCCCTGCTGGACGTGCTGCGCGCCATGGGCGCCGACATCCGCGTGGCGCGCGAGCGCACCAGCGGCGGCGAGCCCATCGCCGACCTCATCGTGCGCGCGGCGCCGCTCCACGGCGTCACGGTCGAGGGCGCGCTCGTGGCCAACCTCATTGACGAGGTGCCTGTTCTGGCCGTGGCGGGCGCCTGCGCCGAGGGAACGCTCGTCGTGCGCGACGCCGCCGAGCTGCGCGTCAAGGAAACCGACCGCATCGCGGCAGTGGCGGCGGGCCTGCGCGCCCTCGGCGCCCCCGTCGAGGAGTTCGAGGACGGCTTCGCGGTGCACGGCGGGCACGCGCTCAGGGGCGCCGCCGTGGAGGCGCGGGGCGACCACCGCATCGCCATGGCGATGGGCGTGGCGGGCCTCGTCGCCCAGGGCGAAACCACCATCCACGACGCCGCCAGCGCCGCCGTCTCGTTTCCCGGCTTCTGGGACGCCCTCGACAGCCTGCGGGCGTGAGGGGGCAGGTTGGTTGGATTGGTTGAGATGGCTGGGGTTGTGCAACCATCAACCAACCCACAGCGAGGCGCACGGTGGCCCCGGCCTATTTTGCTCCGGCCCCGCCTTTCTCCACCTCCAACCCGATTTGCGATGCTGCTCCGCCGCCCTGCCTGCCTTGCCGCGCTTGCCCTACTCGTGCTGGCCGGGTGCTCGCCGAAAACCATCGCCCCGGCGGAGCGCGCACCCGAGGGCGCCACCTACGCCAATCCCGTCCTCGCGCGCGACTTTCCCGACCCGACGGTCATTGCCGGCGCCGACGGCTGGTACTACGCCTACGCCACGCAGTCCACCGTGGAGGGGCAGGCGGTCAACATCCAGGTGGCGCGCTCGCGCGACCTGGTGGACTGGGAAACGCGGGGCGACGCCCTGCCCGCGCGCCCGCGCTGGGGCGACCGGCAGCCCGATTACTGGGCGCCGCACGTGCTTTACGACGCCGCGCAGCAGACGTATTTCATGTACTACTCGGCCCACCACGACTCGCTCGACGCCAAGTGCCTCGCCGTCGCCACGGCGCCCGGCCCCGAGGGGCCGTTCGCGGACAGCGGCGCGCCGCTCGCCTGCGGCCCCGGCTTCGTCAACATAGACCCGATGGCCTTCGACGACCCGGCGACGGGCAAAAAGCTGCTCTACTGGGGATCGGGCTTCGAGCCCATCCGCGTGCGCGAACTCGACAGCAGCCGCCTCCACTTCGCGCCGGGCAGCCAGGCGATTCCCGTCGTCTATCCCGGCCTCGACGCGAGCTACAACATCCTCGTCGAGGGCGCGTGGGTGGTTTTGCGCGACGGCTTCTACTACCTGTTCTACTCGGGCGACAACTGCTGCGGCCCCGACGCGCACTACGCCGTGATGGTGGCGCGGGCGCGCAGCGCAACCGGCCCGTTCACGCGCCTCGGGCAGGCGAACGGCACGGGCAGCAGCGCGATTCTCGAAGCGCAGGGCCGCTGGAATGCCCCCGGCCACAACTCCGTCGTGACGGACCGGGCGGGCGTGGACTGGATGTTCTACCACGCCATCGACCGCGAAAAGCCGACGCTCGACGCCGCCACCCGCGCCGACCGCCGCGTGATGCTCATGGATCGCATCGAATACGTGGACGGCTGGCCGCGCATCGCCGGCGGCCACCCCTCCACCACGCCTCGCCCGAGGTGATGGCCGGGTTGGTTGGGTTGGTTCAACCATCAACAAACCAACCATCAACCAACTTCCCTGAACCCCAGCGCGGCCAGCAGGCGGTGGAAGGCGTCCGGGGGCAGGTGGCCGCCCGCGGCCTGGTCGTGGCCGAAGCCGAAGCGCCCGTTCCACTCGCCCAGATCCACGGCCTGAAAGCGCTGCGGCAGGTTGAGGTCGCGCCGCGCCGTGCGCGTCGAAAAGGCGACGAGGCCGGGCAGATACCCCGTGTTGGCGGCGATGGTGGCGTAGCGCGGCAGCCGCCCGCGCCACTGCTGCGCCAGGAGGGGGTGGATCTGGCACGGCGACGCCATGCGGACGAGGGCGAAGGGCTCCGTCTCCGAGAAAACGGGCGCGGCGCGGCGGGCGCGCTGCACCTCGGCGTTGACTTCGGCGCGGTAGCGGGCCAGCACCGGGTCGTCGCGGAAGGCGCGGGGGCCGGGGGCGTGTTGCAGCAGGTCGAGGGGCCGCTGCACGTCGAAGGCGGCGGCGCGGCGGGCGGCGTTCGTGAGGGCGACGGCGTCTTTGAGGGCGGCGGCAGTAAAGGTTTTTTTCGCCTCGGCCATAGGAGGCCACGGCGCCTTTTCGCCCAGGTCGCTGATGACGCCGACGGCGGCCACCCACAGCCTGTCCGCCAGGCTGGCGTGCGGCGCGGCCAGCGCGTAGGCCAGCCACGCCGAGCACGGCACGGGGTCGAGGCCGTAGCCCGTCACGACGGCGGCACCGGCGGGCACGCCGGCGGGCTGGTGGTGATCCACGTAGAGCGTCGGCACGCCGGGCAGCACGCCGCCTGCATGGACGCCCAGGTCGGCGACGATGAGGGCGGCGGGCTGCGTCGCGGCCAGCCGCGCCCGCGCCGCATCC
>CBDUCD010000189.1:0-5859 GCA_965365535.1 uncultured Rhodothermales bacterium
CCACGAGCGGGCAGCAGGTCGTCTGGCTGAGCGAGATGCTGCCGCGCGAAACCCTCGTCGTGCTTTACAGCGGCGCCCACGTGTTCGTGTGCCCGAGCGTGTACGAGCCTTTCGGCATCATCAACCTGGAGGCGATGGCGTGCGCCCGGCCCGTCGTGGCCTCGGCGGTGGGCGGCATCACCGAAGTGGTGCAGGACGGCGTGACGGGCCTGCTGGTGGACGTGGACCCCAAAAGCGACATGGACTTCGAGCCGCGCGACCCCGACGCCTTTGCGCGCGGCCTCGCCAACCAGATCGCGGCCCTGCTGCGCAACCCCGCCCGCGCCGACGCGATGGGGGCGGCAGGGCGCCGGCGCGTCGAGGAGCGCTTTTCGTGGCGCGCCGTGGCCGAGCAGACGCTCGACTTCTACCGGTCGCTGCTGCCGGGCGCGTAGCCCCGGGCCCAAAAAGATGCGGTGGCCATCTCATCCGGTACGGGCTCTCCTTCCGCACCTTCAGTGACGACCACCGCAACTCTGTCGGGCTTTCGAGAGGGCGACAGGCGCCCCGGCACAGCCCTGATTTCGTGAAGGCAGAAGATACTGCGCCTGCACAAAAAAGAAAGAGGGTAACCAGAAGGTCTTAAAACTAAATGCTCCATAAAGCGTCGGAAGCGCTTTTTTTGAGATGCGCCGGTCAGGCGGTGCGGTTGTGCGGCCTACCTGCCCGCGCCATCTCGCGGGGCGTACCCGGCGGGCCGGGTGAGACGAGGGCGGAAAAGGCCGGCAGCCCGCGCCTGCCGCGCTTCCGTGACAGGAAGCTTACAAGCCGGACGGCAGCCTGCGGGCACGCGGGGCGCGGCGGTGCGCGTTTGGCGGGGCAGCACCCGTACCTTCGGGGCGTGCCTTCCCCCTCCGCCCCCGTTTGCTGCATGACGCTCCGTTTTGCCTTTTGCGGCGCCCTCGTGGCGCTGGCCTCCTCTGCCGCTGCCCAGGTGCGGCAGGACACCCTGCCCCGCCTCTCGCCCCAGGAGGTCGAAATCCGGGGCGAGCTGCGCGTCTCGTTTCCGTCCATCGTGCGGAGCCCGCTGACGGGCTTTGCGCCCGCGCCGCGCCTCAAGGAGATAGACGAAGGGCGGCGCCCGTTTCTGCCGCCGTACCGGCAGACCGATTTGCCCGAGAGCCCCCTCGGCCGCCCGGCCCCGCCCGCGCTGCGCATCCTGCCTGCCGGGGCGCCCCGGCGCGGCGTGCTCGAAGCAGGCGCCGGCTCGTACCTGACGCGCTTCGGGCGCTTCTACCTCGACGCCCCCGCGTCGTCCGTCACAAACGTGTACGCGTCGGCGGACTATGAAGGGTCGTACGGGCACGAGCCGTTCAAGGGCACCAGTCTGAACGCGCCTTTCGACCGGGCCGAGGCCGAGCTGGGCGTGCGCTCGGGCGGCGCGCGGCTGGCCCTCGACGGGCGCGTGGGCGGCTTTTTCCGGTCGTACACGCTGTATGGCGCCGAGCCCGACGGCAGCCTTTTCGGGGCTGAAAACGCCCCCGACCGCGAGGGCTACGGCGCCCACGCCGCCGTCACCGCCGGCCTCCACCCGCGCCCCCAGACCGGGGTCACCGCCGACCTCGCCTACCGCACGGCGGCCTTCGACACGGGCCTCTTCGGCTCCGTCCGCGACGACGACCCGCTGGGCGAAATTGACGAGACGCGCTTTTCGGGGCGGCTGGGCGTGGGGCACGCCCTTGCCCTGAGCCGCATAGACGTGGACGCGCGCGTCGGGACGGTGGGCCTGGACGGGCGCGGCACGCCGGGCACGGAGCAGCTTTACGCCGACGCGGGCGGCGCCTACACGATTGTGCTGCCCACGCTGCGCATCCGGCTGGGGGCGCGCGTGCTCGTGACGCGCGCCGAGCTGCCCGCCCAGACCGTCCGGGCCACGTACGTCGCGCCCGACGTGGCGGGGCAGGTGGAGGTGGCGCCGGGCGTGGAGGTGTACGCCCAGAACACGCCGTCCGTCGCCGAAAACAGCCTGGAAACGCTGTTCCGGGCGGCGCCCTACCTCGTCGCCCGGCCCCAGGTGCGCCCGACGGCGATTCCGTGGCAGGCCGAAGGCGGCGTGCGCGGCCACGTGGGCGACGTGCAGCTGCGCGCGTGGGCGGGCTATCTCGCCGCGCGCCGCTTGCAGCTTTTCCGGCAGGACACGGGCGCGGGTTTCGTGCCCGGCGCCTTCGTGGTGGCCGACTACCGGCAGGGGCGCGTCTTCAACGCGGGCGCCGAGGTGCGGCTGCTGCGCGTCGAAGGCATCCACGCCGCCGTCGGCGGCCGCCACTCGGAACTCGCCGAGACGCTCGAACCCATCCCGTACGTGCCCGGCGCCGAGGGCTGGCTGTCGGCGGGCTACGTGCTGCCCGGCGGGCGCCTCGTGG
This sequence comes from uncultured Rhodothermales bacterium, assembly GCA_965365535.1. Taxonomy (GTDB): domain Bacteria; phylum Bacteroidota; class Rhodothermia; order Rhodothermales; family BA12; genus CBDUCD01. Next base: position 2,403 of record CBDUCD010000189.1, read on the forward strand.
CCGAGGCCAAGGCGACGCTGGAAGGCGTCCGCTACGCCGACCTCGACGCCCGCGTGCGCGTGCCGCTCTACGCCGACCTCGACGCGGCTGTCTCGTACGCCATCACGCCCAGCATCGTCGTCGTCGGGCGGCTCGACAACCTCATCCCCGACAACCGGACGTGGTGGCGGGGCTATCCCGAAGCCGGTTTCACCCTCATGGGCGGCCTCAGCATCCGCTGGTAAGGGCGGAATTGGGCCGCCGCGCCCCCCTGCGTATTTTCGGCTGTGCCAAAACGCTTCTGCCCGGATGAGCCCCCACGACGAATCCCTCGCGCGCACCCTCGGCGACGTGCTTACCGAGCACCTCATGCGCGAACGCGCCGTAGGGGTGCCCGGGCTGGGCACCTTCCGCGTCGTCCACCGCGATAGCGCCATCGAGGACGAAGGCGGCGAGCCCGTCATGATGCCGCCTTCCGACACCATCACCTTCGAGGAGGCTTAGGCATGTCCGCGTTTCTCCAGTCCCTCGCCGACGCCCTCGGCACGACGCCCGACGAGGCGCAGGGCCAGCTCGAAGCCTTTGCCGGGCGCCTGCGCGAAACGCTCCAGCGCGAGGCCGAGGTGTTCTGCGAAGGGCTGGGCACGTTCAGGATGACCGGCGGCAGGCTGACCTTCACGCCCGACGCCTCCGTCGCCCTCGTCGTCAACCACCGCTACGCGGGGATGGAGCCCATCCCGCTTTCCGCCGACGCGCCGCCGGCCTGGCAGCCCCCACCGCCCGAGGACGACGACCTGCCGCCCGAGCCGTCCGAGCGGGTGGCCTTTGAGGAGGTGACGTTCGAGGCGCCGCCCAACACCACGACCGGGGACGCGCCGCCCGAGCTGCCGCCGCTTTTCGCCTCCGACGAAACCCTGATGGCGCTGCGCGACGCCGCCCGCGACCTGGACGCGCCGCGCGCCGACGAGGCGGACACGTGGGCCGCCCGCCTGGTCGAGGAGGACGAGGTGCCCCCCGAAAGCGAAGCCCCTGCCGCGCCCGAGTGGGCGCCCGAAGTGGAGGAAACGCCTGAAGCCGCGCCCGCGCCGCCGGCCCTTTTCGACGGCGACGAAGGGGCGCCCGCCGAGATGCCCGAGACGTTCGAGGTGCCCCCCGGCGATGAAGCCGACAGCGACAGCGCCGCTGCCGCCGAGGCCGAAGCTGAAAGGGACGAGGCTGAAAGCGCCGCAGCCGCGAGTGACGAAGCCGCAAGCGCCGCAGCCGCGAGTGACGAAGCCCTTGCCGCCGGGTTGCTTCCCGCCGATCCGCCGCCCGTGGGGCGCCCCGCGCCCGTGCCGCCCATCGAACTGCCCAGCCGTCCGCCGCCGCGCGCGCCCGAGCCGCGCCGCTTTCCCGTCCTGCCCGCCCTGCTGCTGCTGGCCCTCGTCGGCGCCGTCATCGCCGTGCTGCTGCTGCGGCAACCGGCGCCCGCGCCTGTCCCCGTGCCGCCCACCGCCGCCGACACCGCTGCCGCGCCCCTCGACACGGCAGCCGTTGCTACGGACACGGCGGCGCCTGGGGACGACGAGAACGCGCCTGCCGCCATCGCGCCGCCGGTTGTACCGCCCGCCCAAACGCCTGCTGCCGAGACGTCTGCACCGGAAACGCCCGGTGGCGAGGCGCTGCGGGGCACGGCGCCCGTGGTGGCAGGGGCGGGCTTCACCCTCGTCGTGGGCGGCGCCGATACTGCGGCGGGCGCCGAGGCCGTCGCCGCGCCCTTCCGGCAGCAGGGCTACCGCACGGGCGTCCTCGCCGGGCGCACCGACGCGGGCGCCGCCATCTACCGCGCCGCCGTCGGCCAGTTTTCGTCCCTGGGCGCGGCGCAGCAGGCGCTCCGCCGCGTGCCGGGCCTGCCCTCGGGCACCTGGATCCTCAACCTCAGCAGCCCCCTCGTCCGCCCCGAATGACCGCACTCCTCTTTCTGCAGCAGGCCGCCCTCGACTCCATCCAGGTGGCCCCGCCCGTCGCCGCGCCCGCGCCTACCGACACGGGCTTTCTCGACATCTTCCTGCTGGGCGGCTGGGTGATGTGGCCCATCCTGCTGCTCTCCATTGCCGCCGTGGCCGTGTTCGTCGAGCGCCTCCTGACGCTCAACCGCAGCCGCGCCGACGCCGAGGGCATCGTCGAGCGCGTGCGGGCGTACGTGCAGGGCGGCGACGTGCGGGGCGCCCTCGCCTACTGCGCCGCCCAGGACAAGCCCGTCACGCGCGTGCTCCAGGCCGGCCTCGAAAGGCTGGGCCGCCCCATCGTCGAGATCCGCGACGCCGTGCAGACGGCGGGCCGCGAGGAAACCTTCGGGCTGGCGCGCCGGACGGACCTGCTGGCGTCGGTGGCCGCCATCGCGCCCATGCTGGGCTTTCTGGGGACGGTGACGGGCATGATCCGCGCCTTCCAGCAGATCCAGGGCTTGCAGGGCAGCGTCAATCCGAGCGTGCTGGCGGGCGGCATCTGGGAAGCCCTCATCACCACGGCGGCCGGACTCATCGCGGGCATCATCGCCCTGATGCTCTACAACTACCTCCAGGGCCGCATCCGCTACCAGGCGCACCGCCTCGAACAGTCTGCCGAGGCGTTTCTCGACCTGTTGCAGGAGCCCGTCGAGGCCACGCCCGCCGCTTTCCGCAGCTACTGAGCCCGCCCCGACATGGCTTCTTTCGACTTCAACCCGCCGCGCAAAGACCCCATCTCGGCCTTCAGCCTGGCCGGGCTGACGGACATCGTGCTGCTGCTGCTCATCTTTTTCCTGCTCACGTCCAACTTCATCCCGCAGTACAACATCCAGGTGGCGCTGCCCGAGGCCAACAGCGCCGCGCCCACGGAGCCGCAGTACGTGACGGTTTCCATCACCCGCGACGGCCTCTTTTACGTCAACGCCGACGTGGTTTCGGGCGACAGCCTGCTCCAGGCCGTCCAGGCGGTGCGCGAGGGCAAAGACGCCCTCGTCATCCGCGCCGACCGCGACGCGACCATCGGGCGATTTACCCAGGCGGCGAGCGTGGCCCAGGCCGTGGGGCTGCGCGTGCTCATGGCCACGCAGCGCGAGGCGCGGTAGGGATCGGGCCGAATCCTATCTGGCCGGCGAGGTGTTGCGCCGTGCAAAGCACGCGGAGGTGAACCCCATGAGCGCAACCGAACGACTACAGCAGACGCTGGACGCGCTACCCGAAGGGCCGCGCGAAGCCCTCGCCGCCCGGCTCCTCGCCCGCATCGAGGCGGAAATGGAAAGCGGCACCCTCGGCCCTGCACCGTACCGGACGGTCGCGTTTGAGGACATCGAGCACCTGCTGGGCACTTTTGAAGGGCCACCCGACCTGTCCCGCAACAAGGCGTACCTGGCCGGGCTGGGCGAAAGCTCCATGCGATGATCGCTGTTGTTCTACTCGAGGCCACGCAGCGCGAGGCGCGGTAGCGCGGCTCAGCGCTTTTTCTGGTACACGCG
>CBDUCD010000190.1:0-5839 GCA_965365535.1 uncultured Rhodothermales bacterium
GTGTGCTAACCTTCGATCTTACAAGAAGCAGTGGGTGCAGGATGTAATGCCAGATCGCTGAATTAGGGGTATCCTCCTCTATTTGTCAGCCCCACGAAGCCTGCTCTCGCGCAGGTGGGGGGCGAGGATCCAGCCGCTGGCAAGGTGGCGTTGGCCTCCGCCGAAGCAGCGACTGGGCTCCCGCCGGAGTCGCTCCCGCCTGCGGGGCAGGAGGGACTGAAAGAGTGCATCACAAACTCGAAGAACTGGTATTGGCCACCCATCTCGAACTACGGCGATGCGCTGTGCGTAATGACGCTGCCGGGGTTATCCCTGAAACGAATCTCCAACCCGATGCGCACCTACACCGTCGTCGTTGAGCGCGACCCTGACACTTCACTTCTCGTCGGATACGTTCCGGGCTTCCCCGGGGCGCACTCTCAGGCCGAGACGCTGGACGAGTTGCAGCTTAACATGCGCGAGGTGCTCGAGATGCTGTTGAAGGACGGCGAGCCGACGCTCGAAGGCGAGTTCGTCGGAACCCAACTCGTCTCCGTCGCAGCGTAGCCGGGGGCAACATCCCCGTTCTATCGCCGCAAGAGGTAATCCAACTGCTTCGTGCATACGGATTCATCGAGGTTCGGCAGCACGGCTCCCACAGGCAGTTCCGCCACCCGGATGGTCGGGCGACGACGGTGCCGTTCCACAAGGGCCGTGATATCTCGCCGTCGCTGCTACGCAAAATCGCGCGCGACATCGACGCAACCGTGGACGAACTGCTCGGGCGCAAGTAGGCAGGCGCGTCATTCCATCTGTTCGAGCGGCGGGCGGTAGTGGACGCCCAGCACGTTGAGGCGGCGCAGCTGGGCGGGCAGCCGGCGCTGGAAGTCGGCCCAGTCGCGGCGGTCGCGGGCCGTCCACACCACCTCGGCAAGGGCAAGGGTGCGGGGGTACATCATGTACTCGACGTGGCTGTCGGTTTCGATGTACTCGCGCCACAGGTTGGCCTGCGCGCCCAGCACGTGCCGGGCTTCTTCGTCGGAGTAGCTGGCGGGCACGGGCTCGAAGGCGTACACCTCCTCCATCGTGTTCATCCCGCCGATGCCGAGGGGCTCCGTGGCAGGGTCGGCCTGGAAGTAGTCGAAGTAGAGCGCGCCCGTGGGCGTCATGATGAGGTCGTTGCCCTGCCGCGCGGCCATCGCCAGCGCCTCCTTGTTCCAGTCGCGCCAGAACATCAGCGTGGCCGTGGGGCTGAGGCCGCCCTCGACGATTTCGTCCCAGCCAATCAGGCGGCGGTCGTGCGCGTTGAGAAAGCGCTCGATGCGGCGGATGAAGTAGCTCTGGAGGGCGTGCTCGTCGGCCAGCCCTTCGCGCTGCATCACCTCCTGCGCCAGCGCGCTTTCCTCCCACGCCTTTTTGGGCGCCTCGTCGCCGCCGACGTGGACGTACGGGCCGGGAAACAGGCTGATGACTTCTTCGAGCACGTTTTCGAGAAACGCGAACGTCTCCTCTTTCGGGCAGAAAATGTCCTCGAACACGCCCCACGTCTGCACCACCGGGGGCGGCGTGGCGCGGCAGCCCAGCTCGGGGTAGGCCGCAATGGCCGCCGAGGCGTGGCCGGGCATCTCGATCTCGGGCACGACCGTCACGTGGCGCGCGGCGGCGTAGGCGACGACCTCGCGGATCTCGTCCTGCGTGTAGTAGCCGCCGTAGCGCACGCTGTCGAAGACCTGCGGCTTGTTGCGGTAGTGGCCCACGAGCGTGCCGTCTCGCCAGGCGCCTACTTCGGTCAGCCTGGGGTATTTTTTGATCTCGATGCGCCAGCCCTGGTCGTCCGTCAGGTGCCAGTGAAAACGGTTGAGTTTGTAGAGCGCCATGAGGTCTATGTAGCGCTTGACGAAGGCGACGGACGAAAAGTGGCGGGACACGTCGAGGTGGAGGCCGCGCCACCGGAAGCGCGGCGCGTCTTCGATGCGCACGGCGGGAACCGTCCACGCAAAGCCCGCCCCGGCGGGGTTGACGCCCCCGCGGTCGGCGGCGGGCGGCAGGAGCTGGCGCAGCGTCTGGGCGCCGTAAAACAGCCCTGCCGCCGTGGAGGCCGTTACCGTGATGGCGCCCGGCATCACGTCGAGGGTGTAGCCCTCGTCGCCCGTCGCGGCGGCGGGGTCGAGGGTAAACGTGATGGGCGCGCTGCCGCCCACGGCCACGGGCAGCGGCAGCCCCGACGCCTGGCGCACGCGCGCCGCCCACGCCTCGGCCTCCTGAAGCGCCTGGGGCGACGAGGCGGCAATGGCCGTCGTCGAGTCAAGGACAAACGTGCCCTCGCGGGCGTCCACCTGCCGGGGCAGCGGCACGATGGGGTAGGAGGGGGCGGGCTGCGCGGCGGCGGGCGGCACGAGGGCGGCAAGGGCGAGGCTGCCCCACAGGGCAAAAGCGAGCAGACGGGTCATGGCGCTGGGGAAAGGGTTGCTGTAAAGCGTAAGGCGCGCAGGGCAAGGGCAGCGCGCGCCGGAGGTCGTCAGGACGCGGTGGCGGTTTCGGGCAGCGCCGGGGCGCCCGCCGAAAAGGTCATCCAGCTTTCGAGGGCGCTGAAAAGGCGCGCGGCGCCTTCGACCACGGCGTCGGCGTCGAGTGCGCCCGCCATTTCGAGGGCGGACAGGCGCTCCAGGTATTCCTTCCAGCGCGGCCCCGTGGCTTCGCCATAGCCCGTGTAAAACGCCAGCGGGGCTGCCGCGCCCAGCGAGCGTTGCAGGTGTTTGAGGATGACGCGCCCGCCCAGCGTGGCGCCTTCGAGCACGTACAGGGCGCCCACGCGGTGCGAAAACGTGGGCAGCGGGGGCAGGGCGCCGGCGGGCAGGGCGTCGAAGGGCCGGTCGAGGGCGGCCAGGTCGCCGGTCAGCAGCGGCATTTTCCAGCGCTCGCTGTAGCCGAAAGCTTCGACGAGGCGCGCGTCGCCGGCCAGCGCCGCTTCGAGGGGGGCGTAGAGGGCGGCAAAGGAGGCGAGCAGGGCGCCGTACTCGTCCACCGCGTAGTCGTCGGCCAGGAGGCGCGCCAGGCGCGGGTGCGCTTCGAGGGCTTCGTGCTGGGGGCGGGTTTCCGTTTTGAGGCGCTGCGCAATGGGCATATTCACGAGGGCAGAAGGATTGGTCGGGTAGAAAGAAGAAGATACGGGCCGTCCGGCCTTTCCACCCGGCGGGGCGCGCGGCGGCGGGCGGCGCTGCGCTTCTTGGACGGAGTACGCCCGGAAGTCGAGATCCAACCACCGCATCGAGCGTTGCCGAGCCTATGACGACCGACGCTGTTCAGATCGACACCGACGACGCGCTGGTGCGGGCGCTTGTAGCTCCCATCGTAGCGGGCATTCGTCCCCTCCGCGTGATCCTTTTCGGCTCCCGTGCCGCAGGTCAGGCCCGCCCTGACAGCGACGTTGACCTGCTCGTGGTGATGCCCGACGGGACGGACTGCCGCCGGATGATGGTCGAGGCGAGCCTCCACCTGCCACCGGAGCGAGGCGTGGACGTTGACCTGCTCGTGACGACGCCCGAAGTGCTGGCGCGGCACCAGGACAATCCTGGCCTCGTCTATCGCCAGATTCTCCGCACCGGCTGCGAGGTTTACGTCCGCCCATGACCAGGCGCTCCGCACCAGGAAGTCCGCACGACTGGCTCCGCTACGCGACGAGCGATCTGCTCGTGGCCGCGTCGCCGCCGCAGTCAGGCGTGCTGCTGGAGACGCTGGCCTTTCACGCGCAGCAGGCCGCCGAAAAGGCCCTCAAGGCAGCACTGCTGCACCTCACCGGCGAGGAGCCGCCCTTTACGCACAGCCTGACGCGCCTGCTGAGCGCCCTCGCGCCCTACGCCGCTAATCTGCCTCTCGACCCTGCCGCTGCCGAAGCCCTTACCCGCTACGCGGTGCTCGCCCGCTACCCAGCCGACCTCGGTGAGCTGAACCACGCCGAGTGGCAGCAGGCCCTTGCCGACGCCCGCGCCACGGTGGCGTGGGCTACCGCGCTGCTCGGATCGGGGAATCAACGTTGACGATGGCGCCAGCGTCTGCGCTGGCATGGCTCGCCCCGAAACCCCGATCTCTTTGTCTGACGCCTTTGCCGCCTTTTTCGCCAGCCCCGTCGAATGGATCGGGGCGGTGCTGAGCGCCCTCAGCATCTGGCTGCTGGCGCGGCAGCGCGTGTGGGGCTGGCCCATCGGGCTGGTGGCGACGGCGCTGTACGTGCCCGTCTATTTCGCCGCCCACCTGTTTGCCGACATGGCACTTTACGCCCTCGTGTACCTGCCGGGCCAGGTGTACGGGTGGATCGTGTGGACGCGCCGCCCGGCGGGCAGCGTGCTGGCCGTCCGGCGCGGCGGCGCTGGGCCCGTAGCCCTGCTGCTGGGCGCGGCGGCCCTGGGCACCGCCGGGCTGGGGTGGGGGCTGAGCCGCATTCCCACCCAGTCGCTTCCATACTGGGACGCCTTCACGACGGCTTTCGCCATCGCGGGGCAACTCATGCAGGCCCGCAAATGGCTCGAAAACTGGCTGCTCTGGATTGTCGTGGATGCCGTCGCGGCGGGCGTGTACGTCGTCAAGGGGTTGTACCCGACGGCGCTGCTCTACGCCTTTTTCATCGTGCTGGCGTGGCGCGGGTACGTGGGCTGGCGCCGTGACCTCGCGGGGCAACCAGCCCTTGCCCGATGACGAATTCCGACGCTTTCGCCGCCCCTCCGCCCCGCGCCGGCATCGTCGTGGGGCGCTTTGCGCCGCCGCGCCGTCGGCACGCCTTTGCGGTGGATTTCGCCCGGGCGTACGCCCAGACCTGCACCGTTTTCGTCGCGTCGGCCCCGACCGATGCCGTGCCCGCGGCGCTGCGGGCGGCGTGGCTGCGCCAAAGCCTGCCGGGCGTGGACGTGGAAACCATCGCCGCCGCGCCGCCCCGCGACCAGGCCCGCCGCATCGCGCAGCAGGTGCCCCGCTGCGACGCGCTGTTCTCGGCGCACCCCGGCCAGCGTGCCCTCGCCGACGCCCTCGGCATCCCCCTCATCCCCATCCCGCCCGTTGAGGACGAAAAGCTGCGGGACGAAGGGGAGGCGGACTGGAGTGGGCTGCTGCCGCCCGCGCGCGCGCACTACGCCCGGCGCGTCGCCCTCGTCGGCCCCGAGTCCACGGGCAAGACGACGCTGGCGGCGCGCCTGGCCGCGCACTTCGGGACGGTGTGGGTAGGCGAGTACCTCAGGACGTGGCTGGACGCGAAAGGGCTGCCCGTCGTCCCCGCCGACGTGCCGGCTGCGGCGCGCGGGCAGATGGCCGCCGAGGCCGCCCTGGCGCCCTACGCCCACCGCGTCCTGTTCTGCGACACCGACCTGTGGCTGTCCCTGCTCTACAGCCGCCACTACTACGGCACGGCGCCCTCGTGGCTCGAAAGCGCCGCCCGCGCCCAGCAGCGCCACCTCTACCTCTTGCTCGAAACCGACGTGCCGTGGAGGCCCGACCCGCAGCGCGACGGCCCCGAGGTGCGCGCCCTGCTGCGCGAAAAACTCCGCGCCCTGCTCGACGCCGAGGGCATCGCCTACCAGACGATCACGGGGGATTGGGACGCCCGCTTCCACGCCGCCGCCGGAGCCGTCGAAGCCCTGCTCTCGCAAGGGTCGCGTATCGAATGACGCGTATCGAATGACACAGAGTTACGCCGTTGCTCGGGGAAACCCCTCCCTCGAGGGAGGTGGCGCGTAGCGCCGGAGGGTGTTCGCCACAACCGACTGCACAGGCAGACACCCCCACCCGCTGCGCGGGAGCCCCCTCAAGGGGGCGGTTCATTCAACCGCGTAACTCCAATCACAAATGACCAATGACCAACCTCCAATGACCA
>CBDUCD010000191.1:0-5826 GCA_965365535.1 uncultured Rhodothermales bacterium
AAAGCCCGCGAAGGCGAGATTGACGACAGCATCCGCCGGACGCCCGCCGACACGCTGGGCGTGCCCGACGTGGACGCCTCGAACCCCTTCGACCCCACGCCCGACCCGGACGACGACGTGCCCGACGTGCCCGTCCCCGCCGACGACCTGCCCGACGTGCGCGACCCTGCCGACAACGCCGACGACCTGCCCGATGCCGACACGCTGGGCGGCGGGCGGCGCCTGCCCGTGCCCCTGCCCGCCGGCACCGCCCCCGCCGACAGCGCCGCGCGCCGCGCCCCCTTCCGCCTGCCGCTGCCCTCGGGCCGGACGCTGCTCCGCCGCGTCGTGCTCACCCTCGGCGGCGTCACCGACGTGCGGCTCCAGTACACGGGCGGCTACTCGGCCAGCCAGTCCAACATCGGCGAAAACGGCGATGGCACGGACACGCCGTACAGCTTTCTCGACGCGCTGCGCGGCAAAGGCCCCTCGCTGGCCTACCGCTTTGGCCTGGCCCGCCACCTCGACGACGCCGACCGCGTGACCAACGAGAACACCGTCCAGGTGCGCGACAACTTCGCCGACAACCACAAGGTGACGGCCTCGACGGCGCTCAAACTGTCGCAGTCGCTGACGGTCAACCTGTCGTGGGATGCCTCGTGGCAGGGCACGGAAGACCAGACGCTGCGCCGGATAGACGACGAGGTCGTCCGGCAGCGCACCCTCGGCGGCCAGAACCGGGCCTACGTGTGGGCCTTCGGCGCCGACTACGGCGCCCTGTTCCAGCAGCAACTGCGCACCTTCCAGCGCGACGCCGCCGCGACGGCAGCCGGCGACACCATCCGCGACGCGAACGGCGACGGGCGCATTGCCCTCACCAACCGCACCGTCGCCGACGACTTTCTGAACCTGTACACGCGCGGGCTGGGCACCGTGGACAGCCGGGGCCTGCTGCCGTTTCCCATGCCCACGTGGCAGGTGTCGTACAACGGCATCTCGAAGTGGCCCCTCGTGCGCGCCATCGCGCAGTCGGCCACGCTGCGGCACGGCTACAGCGCCGACTACTCGTCCGCCTACAAGTCGAACCCCGAGGGGCAGCAGTCGTCGTTCCGGCTGGGGCAGCGCGTCGTCGGCTTCGACCTGCCGCGCTACGAGGCCAGCTCGGTCAACATCAACGAGCGCTTCGCGCCCCTCGTCGGGCTCGACCTGCGCCTCAAGGGCAACGTCAGCACGACGCTCCAGCTCAACCAGAGCAACCTGTACACGCTATCCACGACCAGCTTCGACGTGACGAAGCGCCACAGCGACGAGCTGGCCCTGTCGCTTGCGTACCAGAAGCAGGGCCTCAAGCTGCCTTTTATGCGCAGCAAGCTCAACAACCGCGTCAACCTGTCGCTGGCCGTGCAGCGGTCGGTAAACGACGAGCGGCGCTACCTGCTGCGCAAAGCCGTCGCCGAAGCCTCCGCCGACCCCTCGCTTACGCTTTCGGACGTGCAGCGCGGCGACTTCATCAACGTCATCTCCTCGACGACGCGCCTGAGCGTGACGCCCACCATTGGCTATCAGTTCTCGAACGCCGTGCAGGGCAACTTCAGCCTCAAGTACGAGCGCTTCGACAGCGCCGACAGCCGCACGCCGTCGTTTACCAACATCACGGGCCTGTTTACCTTCCGCGTCAGCATCTCGTCGAATTAGTATGTTGTGGGTTGTGGGTTGATCAGGATATTCGGCAACCAGCGACGATTGACCAGCGACAAATGGCGAACGGCGAATGACTGATCGTTTCGATACAAACGAACCATCGGGTCAGCGCGTGCTCGTCTGCCCGCTCGGGCGCGTGGACTACGACGCGGCGTGGACGCTGCAGCAGCGCCTGCTCGACCGGCTCGTGGCCGCCAAGCGGGCGGGCGAAACGCTGCCGCACCTGCTGCTGCTCGTCGAGCACCCGCCCGTGTTCACGCTGGGAAAAAGCGGCGACCGGGCCCACCTGCTGCTGTCCCCGGAGGCCCTCGCGGCGCGCGGAGCCATCTACCGCGAGGTCGAGCGCGGCGGCGACATCACGTACCACGGGCCGGGCCAACTCGTCGCGTACCCCCTTTTCGACCTCGACCGCTTTTTCCGCGACCTGCACCGCTACCTGCGCCTGCTCGAAGAAGCCGTCATCCAGACGTGCGCCGCGTACGGCATCGCGGGCAATCGCGTGGCGGGGCGCACGGGCGTGTGGGTGGGGCCGGATGCGCGCGGCGACGAGCGCAAAATCTGCGCGATGGGCATCCGGTGCAGCCGCTGGGTGACGATGCACGGACTGGCCCTCAACGTCGCCCCCGACCTGTCGTTTTTCGACCTCATCGTGCCCTGCGGCATTGACGACCGGGGCGTGACTTCGATGGCGCGCGAAACGGGCCACGCCGTTGACTTCGACGCAGTCGCCGCCCGCCTCGTCGGCCACCTGATGGCGCTTTTCGGCGCCACGCCGCAGTGGATAGACCCCGCCGAGGCGCCCGACGTGCTGGCCGCGCTGGCGGCAGGCGCGGGCGTGCCGTCCCATTTGTAGCGCGTTTTGGCGCGGCGGGCAACCTCGCGCCCGCGCTCTGGTTAGAGGCGCAGTCCGCACCGCGCGGCGCCACAATCCGAATCACCTGACCCTCCCCTATCCATGAACGAATTCAACATTGACCATTTCGTGCGCCGCCTGGTCGGCGAGACGCTCTTTTTCGACGAGGAGTACGGCGTCGGCGGCAACCTGAGCCTGGTGGACGAGGGCAACGCCAAAGAACTCTTCGTCTCGGCCTACCTGCCCGACAGCGGCGAGTTCGTCATTGAAGAGGCGACGGAGTGGGAGGAGTACGAGGCCGGCGCCGACGACGACATCGGCTACGCCCTCGCCGTCGATAGCAAAGAGTACGGCTCCTACCAGACGCCCGAAGAAGTGGCCCAGGCGCTGATCGGGCTCGCGCGCGACCGCAACCTCATGCCCAGCATCACGCTGCGCTTCGAGGAGGACGAGGAGGAATAACCTGCCCGCCTCTCCCAACCCGACGTCCCCGGTGGCCCCGCGCTGCCGGGGACGTTCACGTTTTGCGGGCGAGGGTGACGGCGAAAACGGCCCACCCGGCCATGAGGCTGATGCCGCCCAGCGGCGCGACGGCGCCAAAGGCGCGCACGTCCGTGGCGACGATCATCCACAGGCTGCCGCAGAACAGCACGAGGCCGGCGCCGAACAGGTACGCCGCCCATTGCAGCCGTGCCGCCCGCGCGGGCCACATCGCCGCGGCGAGGCCCACGCCCACGAGCCCCAGCCCGTGGTACATGGCGTAGCGCGCCGCCGTCTCGTAGGTGACGAGGCGTTCGGGCGCCAGCACGTCGCGCAGGCCGTGCGTCCCGAAGGCGCCCAGCGCCACGGCCACGCCTGCAACGGCGGCGCCGGCAGCGGCAATGCGGTTAGCCGTCACCATCAACCTCCCGCCCCGCGCGAATCTCGAACGGCTTCACGACGCCGTTCACCTGGAGCGTGTACGGCCCCGGCTCGTACACGCCGTCGAGGAGGACGTAAAACCGGTAGGGCCGCACGACGGTCGCGCACACGGCGCCCTGGGGCCGCCGCATCGTCACGTCGAGGTCAATGAGGCGGGCCACGCGGCGCTGCGTGACGCGGTCGAGCTGGGCGCAGGCGTCGGGCAGGGCGCCTTTGATGAGCACCTCGACGGGCACCGCCACCGCCGAGTCGCCGGGCATGGGCGCCGCACGCACGCTGATGGATTCGAGGATGGCCGGCGCGTAGAAATAGACCCGCCCCGAGTCGCGCGCTACCACGTCAATGCGCTCGCTGCCGTCGTCGAGCGAGTCGGGGCGCACGCCAAAGCGTTCCTCGAGGGGCGCCCGCGATCCACCGCAGGCCGCCAGCACAAAGGCGGCGAGGGGCACGAGAACGCGGAGCGGATGGGTCACCGGGGCGTGGGGTTCAGTCGCGGAGCAAGGCCACGTCGGCAGCGGCGCCGTCGGCGTCCACGTCCTCCACGGGCGCGTCGCCCCACAGGCGTTCGAGGCTGTAAAAGGCGCGCTTTTCGGGCAGAAACAGGTGCACGACGAGGTCCACGTAGTCGAGCACGACCCACTGGTGGTGCTCCGTCCCCTCGACGTGCCACGGGCGCTCGCCCAGCGTTTCGCGGATGCCTTCGCGGACGGCGTCGGCGAGGGCGCGCACCTGGAGGTCGGCGGCGCCCGAGGCGATCACGAAAAAGTCCGCCACGCCGCTGACGCTGCGCATGTCCATCACGCGCACGTCGAAGCCTTTTTTGTCGAGAATGGCGTCCACGGCTTCGCGGGCGAGGGTTTTGACGGGCACGCGCGTGGTGCGCTGCTTGAGAGGGGGAATGGATTGCGGGAGGGAAGCGCTCAAAACGAAAGGAGATAGGTGATAAACGTCAGGGAGATTCGTCGCCGTCGTGCTGAAAGGGCGGCAGCGAGGCATAGTCGGCCCCGATGACGACCGTGGCGTCGAGCAGGAGGTCGTCGCGCACGTCCTGCGTCACGCGGTCTTCGGCGATGCCGAGGGCGCGCGCCACCTGCTGCGCCTGCGCCAGGTTGCCCACCCGGTCAATGACGAACGAGTGCGGCACGTCGCGCTGCCGGAAGTTGCCCGTCTCGACGACGTCGTAGCCGGCCTCGCGCAGAAAGGTGCGCGTCCGCCCGGCCAGTCCTTCCACGCTGGTCGCGTTGCGGACTTCGACCTGCAAGATGTCGTCGCCCGACGTGATGGTGGAGGCGGGCACGAACTGCGCGGTGCTGCCCACGATGCGCGAGAAAAAGCCGTAGCCCAGCACGAGCAGCAGCAGCACCCCCACGGCGAGGGCGGCATAGTAGAAAAAGGACGTGCGGCGCGCCGTGTCGGCCATCGGAGAAAAGGCAAGGCGCGGCCCACCCGCAGGTGCACCGCGCCAGCAAAACTAAATCAAGACGGTTCAGCGGGCATCCCGCCAGAAAAGATCGTTGCCGGGCGCGGTGTGGTAGCCCATCCCCATGCCGCGCGCGTAGGGGTTGTAGCCGTAGGGGCTGTAAAAGGCGCCGTAGGGACTCTGCCGGTAGGAAAAGCGCAGCTCCATGTTCTCCGACGGGCGGTAGGCCACCTCGGCGTTTTGCACGAAAAAGCGGAAAGGCTGCTGCCCGTCCTGCCCCGCGAGCGACTGGGCAAAACGGTTGCTGTTGCCAAAAGGCGAGTGCGCCACGCTCAGGTCCACGCGGGCGGCCAGCTTCTGGCTGAACTGCCACATCAGCGAGTTGGTGTAAAGCCCGAGGCTGTAGGCGCTGCCGCCCACCGAACCTGCCGAAAGCTCGTACGACTGCGCCATCTTGAAGTGCTGCGGGCTGAACAGCGACTGGAGCGAAAAGCCGTCGCCGGCGCTGTAGAGGCGCGGCGTGGACTGGGCGGCAAAGGCCCGGGCATCCTGCCGAAGCTGGGCCTGCGAAGGCGTCGCAATGGCGAGGACGAGCACGAAGCCGGCGGCAAGCGCGGTGGTACGCATGGGCTCTGAAAGGGTGAGGATGCGGTGGGCGTGAAGGGCAGGTCAAGAACCGGACGGCGGCGCAAAGGTTCTGCCCTGCCAACGCCCCCCGCGCTTCTTTTCGTGCATGACGCCGCCCACGCTTCTCGGTATTGAATCCTCGTGCGACGATACGGCGGCGGCGGTGGTCGGGGGCGGCAGGCTCCTTTCAAGCGTCGTCGCCTCGCAGATGGAGCACGCGCCCTACGGCGGCGTGGTGCCCGAAATCGCGTCGCGGGCGCACCAGCGGCAGATCGTGCCCGTCGTCGAGCACGCGCTCGACGGGGCGGGCGCCCGCCGCCGCCTA
>CBDUCD010000192.1:0-5768 GCA_965365535.1 uncultured Rhodothermales bacterium
CAACTCCTGCGCGACGTGTGGAACCTGCCCGCCGAGGTCGAGACGCGCACCATCGACCGGCACGTGAACGCGCTGCGCAAAGTCATGGACGGCGAGGACGAAAACACGTGGCCCATCCGCAGCGTCTATGGCATCGGCTACAAACTCGTCGGCGCCGAAAGCGTCGAAGCGCCCGTCTGACGGGTGTGCCACGCTATAACGAAAAGGGCGACCTCTCGCGCGAGAGGTCGCCCTTTTTTGATGTGCCGCCGCTCAGCCCTTGAAGCGGTAGCCGATGCCGTACACGGTTTCGATGTAGGTGGGGATGGCCGGGTCGGGCTCGATTTTCTTGCGCACGGACGCCATGTGCCGGTCAATGGTGCGCGTGACGATGTCCTGCTCGATGCCCCACACGTCGGTCAAAAGCTGGCGCCGCGTGACGGTTTTGCCCCGGTTGAGGATGAGGTAGCGCAGGATGTCGAACTCGAGGGCGGTAAAGGCGACGGGCTCGCCGTTCTGGTGCGCCTCGTGCGTGCTGAAGTTGATCTCCACGTCGCCAATGCGGTACACGTCCATCGGGGCGCGGTCGGGGGGCTGCGTGCGGTGCAGCACGGCCCGCACGCGGGCGAGGAGTTCGTCGGGGTTGAAGGGCTTGGTGACGTAGTCGTCGGCGCCCAGCCCGAAGCCCGTCAGCACCATCTCCTGCTCGCCGCGCCCCGTCAGCATCAGGATGGGCGCGTCGAAGCCCAGTTCCTGCGAGTCTTCAAGTACCTCGAAGCCGCTTTTGCCGGGCAGCGTCACGTCCAGCAGGACGACGTCGAAGTCCTCGGGGCGGGTGCGGATGGCGTCGAGGGCGGCCTCGCCGTCGGCCAGCAGCGTCACGTCGTAGTCGTTGCTCTCGAAAAACGTTTGCAGCGCCTCGCCCACGTCCGGGTCGTCGTCAACGATGAGCATTCGATAGTTTTGCGATGGAGTCTTATTCATGCGGATAAAGGTGTACTACGGGGTAGAAGCCGCCAAATTACACTTGCGTGACAGGTGGGCAGGAGTCAGGGCGTGCCAACCGAGAAGGGAAGAGTAGTCGTAGCACGAACGTCACCTTTGAGCCACGCCTGGAGCGCGTCGAGGGCTTCGGGCCGGAAGCCAAACGTGAGGATCGCGGGCGCGGGCACGTCGAGAACGGCGTACGGATTCCAGAGCGCCAGGTGGAGCGTGGGCTTGACGTGCGCGATAAGCTGGAGCGCGTCGCCCGAGGGGCGGTGCCGGGCCGTGGTCGCAAACGCGACAGGCGTGCCCGGGCGGTGGAACCGGTCGAAGTCGGCGATGGCGTCGAGGGGCGCGGCGGGGTCGTAGAGGACGACGCGCAGGTCGTGCGTGTCGGTGAGCCGGGCCACGAGCGTGGCGCCGCTCATGCCCGGGTCGCTGGCGCCGCCGCCCACGCCCGACTGCGCGACGACAAGCGTCAGGGGCTGGCCGGGGGGGATGGGCCGGGGGTCGTGGTAGGCGGCCAGTCCGGCCTGCCACGCCTCGCCCATGAGGGCGGCGTCGGCGGCGCGCTCGGCGTCGGGGTAGGGGCGCGTGGCGACGGGGTAGGAGGCGGCAAGCGCCTTTAGCCGCGCGTCCTTTTCCCGCATCTCGGCGCCCGACAGCGTGCCTTTTTCCATCGCCTGCGCGATGGCGTCGGCGTGGGCGCGGATCGTCGGGGCGCGTCCCAGCGACATCACCATGTCGGCGCCGGCGTGGAGGGCGAGGGGCGCCGCGCCGCCGCCGGGGTAGCCCGCCGTGATGGCCTGCATGTCGAGCGCGTCGGTGATGATGACGCCCCGGTAGCCCCACGCATTGCGCAGCAGGTCGGTGAGCAGCGCGCGCGAAAGCGTCGCGGGGTTGTCGGCGTCGAAAGTCGGAAACACGATGTGCGACGTCATAAAGCACGGGATCTGCCGGCGCGCCGCCTCGGCAAAAGGCAGCAGCTCGACGGCGTCGAGTTCGGGCCGCGATTTGGCGACCGTCGGCAGGCCCAGGTGGCTGTCCACCGCCGTGTCGCCGTGTCCGGGAAAGTGCTTGACGCACGGCGCCACGCCCTCGTCCATGAGTCCCTGCGCCCACGCCAGCCCGATGTCGCGCACGCGGGCGGGGTCGCTGCTGAACGACCGGTCGCCGATGACGGGGTTGAGGGGGTTGTTGTTGACGTCGAGCGAGGGCGCGAAGTCCCAGTTGAAGCCCATCGAGCGCAGCCCGCGCGCCGTGGCCGCGCCCACGCGCCGCGCCAGCTCGGGGCTGTTGGCCGACCCCAGCGACATCGCGGCGGGCGGAAACGGCAGCGTCCGCGTGCGCACGACGCCGCCACCCTCCTGATCTACGCCGATGAGGGCGTCCGGCCCCATCAGCACGCGCAGCGACTCGACGAGTCCGCGCGTCTGCGCCTCGCTCTGCATGTTGCGCTGGAACAGCACCACGCCCCGCACGCCGTACTCGCGGATCAGGGCGGCGGTGTCGGCATCAACTTCGAGGCCGGGCACGTCTATCATCATGAAACGACCCGGCAGGGTGGAGCGGTGCGAAAGGGGCATGGGCGCGCAGGAGGCAAAAAGGGCGGCGGCGGAGGCGGCGGACGCCTGCTGGATGAAGTCGCGGCGGGAAAGGGGCACGGCAGGGGTAGGTTTGGGGGGCAGAGGTTATCCGTAGAGGGCGCGGTAGCCGCGCACCAGGCGCAGCGCCATTTCGAGCGACTGCTCGGCGTTGAGGCGCGGGTCCACCTGCGAGCGGTAGGCGCGGCCCAGCCCGTTTTCGTCCAGCCCGCGGGCGCCGCCCACGCACTCGGTCACGTCCTCGCCCGTCAGTTCGAGGTGGACGCCGCCCAGCCGCGAGCCCAGCCGGGCGTGGATGTCGAGCGACTGCTCCATTTCGGACAGGATGTTGTCGAAGCGGCGCGTCTTGACGCCGGCGGGCGTCGTTTCCGTATTGCCGTGCATGGGGTCGCTCATCCACAAAACGGTGCGCCCCATCGCGCGGACGGCTTCGACGAGGCGCGGCAGGCTGTTTTCGACGTGATCGACGCCCATCCGCACGATCAGCGTCAGGCGTCCCGGCTCGGCGTGCGGGTCGAGGCGGGCGATGAGGTCGCGCAGCGCGTCCGCCGTCATGTCGGCGCCCACTTTGAGGCCGATGGGGTTGGCGATGCTCTGGGCGTAGGCGACGTGCGCGCCGTCGGGCTGCGCCGTCCGCAGGCCGATCCACGGAAAGTGCGTGGACAGGTTGTAGGGCTCGGCGAGGCGGGGCACGTGGCGCGTGAGGGCCTGCTCGTAGTGGAGGTGGAGGGCTTCGTGGCTGGTGTAAAACTCGGCGCTTTCCAGGTCGGACAGGGGCGCGTTCGAGAGCGTGCCCACGAACGAGATGGCGTCGCGGATAGAGGCGACGATGCGGTGGTACGTCTCGGCGTGGGGCGAGTGCTGGGCAAAGGCCAGGTCCCAGTACTCGGGGTGGTGCATGTCGGCAAAGCCGCCCTGCGAGAGGGCGCGCACGAAGTTGAGCGTGAGGGCGCTTTTGCTGTAGGCGCGGATCATGCGCGCGGGGTCGGGCACGCGCGCCTCGGGCGTAAAGGCGGCGCCGTTCACGATGTCGCCCCGGTAGGCGGGCAGCGTCACGCCCTCGCGCGTCTCGACGTCGGACGAGCGCGGCTTGGCGTACTGCCCGGCAATGCGCCCGATGCGGGTAACGCGGGTACGCATCCCGTACACGAGCACCAGGCTCATCTGCATCAGCACCTTGAGGCGGCCCGTGATGACGTCCGACGTGCACTCGGAAAAGCGCTCGGCGCAGTCGCCGCCCTGGAGCACGAAGCGTTTGCCGGCAGCCGCCTCGGCAAGCTGCGTTTTGAGGCGCCGCACCTCCCACGACGTCACGAGGGGCGGCAGGGTGGCGAGGTGGTGCAGCGCGCGGTCGAGGGCCTCGGCGTCCGGGTAATGGGGCTGCTGGAGGGCGGGGCGGGCGTGCCAGGCCGGCGCGGCAGGCCGGGCATCGGTGGATTCGACCATGTGGGGGTTCGCGTGGGAGGGGGGCAAGATACGCCCGGCCTCAGCCCCTGTCGAACTTTGCCCGCACGTAGCGCAGCCACGGCGCGGGGTCGAGTGCGTGGCCCGTGGTGGCTTCGAGAATGTCGCGCGCCGACCGCGCCCGGCCCCACTGGTGGACGTGCCGGCGCAGCCATTCGAGCAGGGGCGCGAAATCGCCCGCGGCAAACCGGGCTTCGAGGGGCCCCAGGTCGCGCTCGGCGGCCTCGAACAGCATCGAGGCCATCAGCGTGCCCAGCGTGTAGGTGGGGAAGTAGCCCATCGTGCCCAGCGCCCAGTGCACGTCCTGCAACACGCCCTCGGCGTCGCTGGCGGGGCGGATGCCCAGCAGGCGCTCCATGCCATCGTCCCACGCGCCGGGCAGGTCGGCCACGGCCAGTGAACCTTCGACAAGCGCTACTTCGAGTTCAAAGCGCAGCGCGACGTGGAGGTTGTAGGTCACCTCGTCCGCCTCGACGCGGATGGGCGTGGCCTCGACGCGCCCCAGCGCGGCCACGAAATCATCGGGTGTAACTCCGTGCAGCGCAGCGGGAAAGCGGTGCTGCAAGCGCGGGAAGTAGTGCTGCCAGAAGCCCCGGCTGCGCCCCACGAGGTTTTCCCACAGCCGCGACTGCGACTCGTGCATCCCCAGCGACGTGCCCTCGGCGAGGGGCGTCCGGCTGTAGATGGGGTCTATGCCCTGCTCGTAAAGCCCGTGCCCCGCCTCGTGGAGCGTCCCGAAAAAGGCCGTGGGGAAGTAGTCGGGGGCGATGCGCGTGGTGAGGCGCACGTCCGCCGTGCCAAACGTCGTCGTGAAGGGATGGGAGGAGCGGTCGAGGCGCCCCCGGCTGAAGTCGAAGCCGATGTCGCCGAGCACTTCGAGGCCCCACGCCCACTGTTCGCCCTCGCCAAACGGCCCGCGCAGGCACGCGCTGTCGGGCTGCGGGCGCCGGGCGAGCGCCGCGACGAGGGGCACGAGGTGGGCCTGCAAATGGGCAAAGGTGCCGCGCAGCTCTTCGAGGGTGAAGCCCGGCTCGTACTCGTCGAGCAGGGCGGTGTACGGGTGGTCGGCGTAGCCGCGGTACTCGGCTTTCTGCCGGTTGAGGGCGACGAGGGTTTCGAGGTGGGGCGCGAACAGGCTGAAGTCGCTGGCGGCGCGGGCGTCGCGCCACGCCTTGCGGGCCAGCCCCGTCGCCTCGGCCAGCCTGCCGACAAACGCCGATGGCAGCCGCATCGCCTTTTCCAGGTCGCGCCGCGTCACCTCGATCAGGGCGCGCGTGGCGGCGTCGGCCCCTTTTCCGGCCTCCCGCTCGGCCTCGTCGAGCAGGCGGCTGGTGTCGGGGCTGGCAAACGCTTCGTGGGCCAGTCGGCGCAGCGTGGCCACCTGGGTTGCGCGCAGCGCCGTCGCGCCATCGGGCATGTAGGTTTCGGCGTCCCACTCGAGCACCGCCGCGCTGCTGCTAAGGTCGTGGATAGTGCCGAGGTGGGCGCGGAGTTGGGGCAGGGCGTTCATGGGCAGCAGGAGGTTGGCCCGGGAGAATGCGGCAGCCATGCCGCCCCTCGCGGTGAAGAAGGAATGAGAACGCCAAGCGGACGGCCCCGTCCGCGCCGCGCGCCGCGATCCGCCTTGACACCCTGCGGGCCGCCGCCGTAGTTTTCGCCCCCTGCCGATATAGCTCAGCTGGTAGAGCGGTTCACTCGTAATGAACAGGTCAGCGGTTCGAATCCGCTTATCGGCTC
>CBDUCD010000193.1:0-5736 GCA_965365535.1 uncultured Rhodothermales bacterium
TCGGCCCTCGACGCGCTCCTGTTCTACGGCCCCGACGCCCGCCGATTTTTGTGATTTCGGAAGGCAGATCGCGGATTTCGGAGGGGCAAGCGGCGCATGGGGCGCAGGAGGGCGAAGGAGGGCGCAGGAGGGCGCAATGAATTGCGCCCCTACGGGCGGCGTTTTGGTGGCAGCGTGCGGGCGTGCCACGGCACGCCCCTACAACCGCACGAACAGCCGCGTGAGGTGCTGGCCGCCGGCCACGAGGCGCGCGGCGTAGAGGCCCGCCGGCAGGTCGGTGGCGTCGAAACGCACGGGCTGCACACCCGCTGCCGGGCCATCGAAGGGGGTGGCGACGCGGCGGCCCAGCAGGTCGAACACGTCGAGGCGGGCGGGGCCGGGCGCGGGCAGCGTAAAGGAGAACTGCACCTCGCCCCGCGTGGGCGATGGAAACGGCGCCTCGAAAAGCACCCCCGACGGCGCCCGGTCGGCCCCGGCAGCCGTCGCCTCGCCAAACCGCAGGCGCACCCACACGGGGTAGTGGTCGCTCGTCGTCGAGAGGTAGGAGCCGATGTACTGCGTGTTCTCGACGCGCTCGGTTCCCCTGAACCAGAGGGGCAGCACCTCGTCCGTCACGAGGATGTGGTCAATCATGCTGCCGTAGCCCGTGGACTGGGCGCCGCGCGCCGTCAGGCTGGCCGTGAGAAAGCGGTAGCGCGCCGTGTCGGCCACGAGCGAGGCGTAGGGCGAGGGGCGATCCTCGAAGGTGGACACGTCGAGGTCGTCGTTGAAATCGCCCACGACGATGACCTTTTCCGTCGGGCTGCGGGCGTCGAGTTCGGCTTTGAGCTGCCGCGCATCCACCACGCGGCGGTTGTACGACGCCTCGTCCGACAGGGCTTTGGCGTGGAGCACGATCAGCGTCAGCCGCTGCGTCCGCCCTTCCACGGTGGCGTCGAAGGTAAAGGCGTACGGATAACGCCCGCTGGCCCAGTCGCCCGTGGTGAAGTAGAAGTGGGCTGAGACGGAATCAACGGTTGCGGGATTGTAGATGATGGCCGTTTTCTGCGTCTGCGAGATGGGGGCGACAAAGCCGCGGTAGCCCGGCAGCGAGTCCACGAGGGCGCGGAACTGGGCCGTGCTGGCGATTTCCTCCAGCCCGAACACGTCCGGGGCGATGGTGCGCAGCACCGTTGCGGCGTTGCGCAGCGCGAGCGCGTCGTCGGCGGGGTCGTAGTTGGGGCTGCCGAACCATTCCAGGTTCCACGTGCCCACCTCGAACGTCTCGGTGCGCGGCACCTCCTCGCCCGGAATCACGAACGCCTCGACGCCCACGTCGTCCGTGGTGCGCGGCTGCACCTGGTGCGTGCCCCGGTACTGCCCCACGACGCCCACGACATCCACGGTCCCCGCGGGGGCAGGCGCGCCCACGAGATCCGTCGTGTTGTCTATGTAGAGCGTGGTGTAGCCCGACGCGTCGGTGAGGCAGTAGCTCTCGCCCTGCGCGAAAGCGCCTGTGAAAGGCGCGTTCGTGGGGCAGCGGGTGGCCTGGGTAAAGGCCGGCTTTTCGCGGATGGTGGCGCCGCGCAGCACGACGAGCTGGCCCTCGACGGCCTCGCCCACGTCGGCGGCGGTGATGGGGCGCGGCGTCTGCGGGCGGTTGACGTTTTTGAACAGCTTGAAGGTCGTGCCCGCGCCCGAAATCTGGAACAGGCCGGTGCCCGGCTGCCCCGCCTGGGGCGAGAACTCCGTCAGCGGCCCCGTCACCACAACCGAGTCGCCCCGGCTGGCCTGGCTGTGGAGGGCGGGCAGGTACACGGCCATGCCCGCCGTGCCGTCCTGGAAGTACGTCGGCCCGCCAAACTCGCCCGCGACGGTGACGAAGCCGGCCACCGTGACCGTGGTGCCGAGGGGCATCTGGCGTGCCTGGGCGATGGGGATGGGCTGGGCCGCAAGTGGGGCGGTAAGGGCGAAAAGCAGCGCGGCGGGCAGGAAAAAACGCATGGAGACGGGTGGTGTGAAAGGGGAAAGACTACGACGCCTGCCTGCGTAGAACCAGGGAAAAATGGGCGACAGGGCAGGCGGGCAGCCGCGATAAAACACAACCTTCCCATCTAAAAGGGCACAACGGCGCCCCCGGCGGGCTGTAAAGAGTCCTATTCACCATCAATCTGAACACCCCCATGGCAGACATTCCTGTTGAACGCAAAGGCGGATTTCCGGGCTGGCTCTGGCTCGTCCTCGCCCTGCTGCTCGCCCTCCTCCTCTTTCTCCTGCTTGGCCGCGGCTGCGGCAACGACGCCGACGACGTCGTGGCGCCCGACACCTCGACCGCCTACGTCGCCCCGGCCCCCGTTGACAACGACGGCCTCGACTTTACCGGCGACGCCGACATCAGCAGCATTGACGACCTCTTTGCCCGCGCCGCCGCCGGCTCCATCGTGGGCAGCACCGTCCGCCTCAGCGACGTGCTGGTTTCCAACGTCGTCGGCGACTCGACGTTTTACGTCACCAACGGCAGCGAGCGCGCCATGGTGGTACTTGAAGGCCTGGGCGAATCGCAGTCGAACATGGGCGCCGCCGATGGGCGCTACGCCATCCACGACGGCGACACGCTCGACATCATGGGCCGCGTGGCCGCGCTCGACGGCTCGCTCCAGGCGCGCTACGGTGGCGCGATGGAAGGCGCCGCCTCCGACTACTACATCCGCGCCCGCCGCGTGACGGAGTAACCCACCCTTAAACCGACGTTGCACTATGGCACACGTTCTCCTTTCTCAGACCGACGAGTGGCAACTCGTGGACGACGACCAGGACGTTCGGGGCCGCGACCTGCTCGACGCGGGCGGCCTGCGCATCGGCCCCATCGAAGACATGGTGGTGGACACCGACAGCGAACACGTGGACGCCGTCGTCCTTGCCGATGGCACGCGCTACCCCGCCGCCGACCTCGACATCGAGGACGAAGCGGTTTACCTGCGCGGCGCGGCGACGGAAACCGCCCGCACGCCCTACACCACGGGCGGCGTCCGCCGCGTCGAGGTGATTGACGGCGCCGACCGCGACGCCACGCCCGACATGGTCGTCAGCGCGACGGACACGTACGCCCCTGCCGCCCCCATCAGCGGTGCGGCAGCGGGCGACTACCTCAACAACCCCGTCACCATGAACCCCGACGACGACCGCGATTTCGAGTCGCACTACAACACCGAGTACCACGCCAGCGGCAATCCGTACTCGTTTTACCAGGGCGCCTACCACTTCGGGCGCGACATGAGCCTGGACAGCGGCCTGCTCAACACGTCCTTCGACGACGTGGAGACGCGCGTGCGCGACCGCTGGGCGTCGGCGTTTCCCGGCCTGCGCTACGACGACTACCGGGGCGCCGTCCGCTACGGCTTCGAGCGCCGGCGCGGCTAAAAGGCCAAGCCCACGACACAGCCCGCGACGGGGCGGACGGCCAGGCTGTCCGCCCCGTCGTGCTTTCCGGGCCGGCGTGTAGCGTCCGGGATGCGGCGGGCGTACCTTCTGCGATGTTTCGGCCGACGCGGTCGGAAGTGCCGTCCATTGCCCTCTACCCGCGCACGGAGGGCTTCTTCCAAGCGACGAGGCACCCGATGAAGGCGACGACGCTTCTGCTGGCCCTGCTGGTGCTGGCGACCCCTTCGGCCCTGGCCCAGTACGGCTGGACGTTCCAGAACCCGCACCCGCAGGGCAGCGACCTCAACGCCGTGGCGTGGCTCGACGCCCAGACGGCTGTGGCCGTGGGCGCCTTTGGCTTGGTGCTGCGCACAACTGACGGCGGCATCTCGTGGACGGAGCAGCCCACCGGCACCACGAATGCCCTCAACGCCGTCTCGTTTGCCGACGCCCTCCACGGATGGGCCGTCGGATTTCTGGGCACCATCCTCCGCACGACGGACGGCGGCCTCACGTGGACGCCCCAGCAGGCGACGACGCGCTTCGCCTTTCCCGTCTTCAACGACGTCCATTTCACCGACGCCCGCACGGGCACCATCGTGGGCAGCACGGGCGTCATCGCGCGCACGACGGACGGCGGCGCGACGTGGACGGAGCAGACTTCCTCCACCTTCAGCGAACTCAACGGCGTCCACTTCACCAGCGCGGCGACGGGAACGGCGGTGGGCATCTCCGGCACCATCGTGCGCACGACCGATGGCGGGACGACGTGGACGGCGCAGACGAGCGGCACGACGGCGACGCTGGGCGCCGTGTTTTTCACGAGCGACCTCGTGGGCTGGGCCGTGGGCTGGCAGGGCACGATTCTGCACACGGCGGACGGCGGCGCCACGTGGACGCCCCAGACGAGCGGCGCGACGGGCCTCTTGCAAAGCGTCCACTTTGCCGACGCCCTGCACGGATGGGCCGTGGGGATTCCCAAAGTCGCCCTCCACACCACCGATGGCGGCGCGACGTGGAAATCCCAGCCCACGCCCACCTCGTGGTCGCCCCTCGACGTGGACTTCCGCGATGCCGACGTGGGCATCGGCGTCGGGCAACTGGGCACCCTGTTCCGCACCGCCAACGGCGGCGCGACGTGGACGGAGGCGTCCGCCGGGCCGTACCCCGGCCTGCGCGCCGTGTTTTTCCGGGACGCAGACGAGGGCTGGGCCGTTGGCGACGCGGGCGCGCTCTACCACACGACGGACGCCGGCGCCACGTGGACGCCGCCCGCGCAGCCCCAGAGCGGCCACCTCTACGCCCTGCACGTCGCCCCCGGCGGCGAGGGCTGGGCTACGGGCGCCGTCGGCAAAATCATCCACACGGCGGACGGCGGCGCCACGTGGACGATCCAGCCCACGGGCACCATCGCGGCGCTGCGCGGCGTGGCCGTGCCGGCGGCAGGCGTGGCCGTCGTGGTGGGCGACGCGGGCACCATTTTGCGCACCACGAACGGCGGCGCCGCGTGGAGCCCCGTCACCACGCCGTTTGTCCGGCCTCCCCTCTGGGGCGTTGATTTTGTGGACGCCAGCACGGGCTGGGCCGTGGGCGACGGCACCACCATCCTCCACACGGCGGATGGCGGCGCCACGTGGAGCGTCCAGTTTTCGCGCAACAGGCCGCCCGACAACTGGGCGCTGTTTGCCGTCTCGTTTGCCAGCGCGCAGCACGGATGGGCCGTCGGCCAGCATGGCACCATCCTCCACACCGCCGACGGCGGCGCGACGTGGGCCGAGCAGTCCAGCGGCACCACCAACGACCTGTACGCCGTGCATTTCGCCGACGCGCGCCACGGCACCGCCGTCGGGCGCCTGGGCACCGTCGTCCGCACCGACGACGGCGGCGCCACGTGGACGAAACAGGTGGGCCGCACCACGAACGACCTGCGCGGCGTCTTTTTCACCGACAGCCTGACGGGCACGATGGTGGGCCAGTTCGGCGAGATTCTGCGCACCACCACGGGCGGGCGCGTGGCCGTGGCCGCCGCGCCGCCTGCCGAAAAGCCGCCGCTGGTTTCGGCGCTGTCGCAGAACTGGCCCAACCCCTTCGACCTGTCCACGCGCATCGGGTTCGACGTGGCGGAGGCCGGGCAGGCGCGTCTGACGGTGTACGACGTGCTGGGGCGGCGCGTGGAAACGCTGCTCGACGCGGCGCTGCCGCCCGGCCACTACGAGGTCACGTGGGACGCGCGCGGCCTCGCGGCGGGCGCCTACTTCTACACCCTCGAAACCCCCCGCCACCGCCAGACGCGCCTCATGACGCTGGTGCGGTAGCCGCCGGTTTCAGATCCACCTT
>CBDUCD010000194.1:0-5733 GCA_965365535.1 uncultured Rhodothermales bacterium
GAGGCGTTCCACGTCGTCGCCCTCATAACCGCCCTTCATCTCGTCAAAAAGCATCTGCGGGATGTGGAGCGAGCGGGTCGAGATGCGATCGGCCAGCCGCTCGGCCACGAAATCGGACGTGCGGAGGGCGCGTTTGAGGGCCTGCGACGAGATGCGGCCGCGCTCCGTCCCGCCGAAAAGAGCGGTCTTGGGGCGCCCGAAGTCGTCGCGGTTGAGGTTGGCGGGGGCGTGCGGGGTGAGCAGGTGCAGTTCGACGAGCATGGCTGTTGGAGGATGAGATGGTTGGTGGATTCGGGCGGATCAGGTGGCCTGGGTAGCGTCTGCCGCCTCGGAGGTGCTGGCGGCGTCTGTCGTGCGGTAATAGCCGGCGGCCCAGCGGCTCGCGGCGGGCCTGGGCTCGTCGGTGAAGAGAAAGGCGAGCAGGGCGGCGAGGTCGTCGCGGCGCCCGTCGCGCAGGGTGGCGCGGCTGCTGCGGCGGTCGGGCTGACCCTCTTCGGCGGGCGGCGCGGTCGCGCGATAGGACACGTTTTCGCGGGCCAGCCGGCGGAACAGGCGGCCCAGCGTTTCCAGCCGCGCCGGCGCGGGCGTATTCACGAGGCGGGCAAAACGGCCCTCGGCCACGCCGGCCCGGTGGGCAGCGGCGCCCAGGTTGTCGAGGGGCGCGCCCGAGGCGCCCTCGCCCAGCGCGACGAGGTGCAGCACGAGGGCGGCGTGGTGCACGGCCCGGTCGAGACCTGCCTCGTCGAGGCTGTGCCAGCCTTGCGCGACGGCAGCGTGCGCCCAGAGGGGGGCGAGCATGAGCGGCGTGGGCTCGGCGTCGGCACTTGTCCAGCGGCGGTATTCGGCGCGGAGGGCGCGGTCTTCGCTGCCGTCGGGGCGCTGCCAGGGCACGCGCTGCACCAGGCGCCGCACAAAGGCGACCTCGGCGTCGAAGGCGGGCCAGGGAATAGCGGTGTCTTTCATGAAAGTCGGGTGCATCACGCGGGGTCGGGTTGGGTGGAGCGGATATTTCTGAGCGCGCCGCCGAGCAGGCGCCGGGCGGCGTGCGCGTAGGGCATCGTGCGGGGCAGCGTGCTGTAATGGTCGAAAACGGGGCGGTAAAGCCTTTGCACCTCGCCCACGACGGTGTTTTCCCACGTTTCGCGGAGGGCGTCGGCTCTGGTCGTGAGCGCGTCCGGCCCGTTCTGTGCCTCCTGCACGATGGCGCCGGCGTAGTCCACCAGATGCCCCTGCACCGCGCGCCAGAACGCCGCGAGGGTGTCGCGCCCGAAGGGGTCGTCCACCGACGGCGGGCTTTCGAGCTTTTTGAGGCGGATCGCGCCGGTCTCGGTTTCCTCGGCCCGGACGCCGGCCCCTGCGGTGCGCTGCACGGCCTGCCCCAGCGCCCGCGCCGCGTTTGCGGCAAAGGCGCCGGCGTCGCGCACGAGCTGCGAGGCCGTTTCCATGAGCCGCTTCGTTTCGAAGGGCGTGCCGCCCAGCAGGGGAAGCGAGAAAGTATCCTGCTCGATGCCGCCGTGGACGTTTTTCTGCGCGCTGAGCATGTGGAAGCCGAACACGAGCGCTGCGGGCTGCCGCCCCGCCCGCATGAACCAGCGTTTAATGGGTTCATGCTGCACCTGGGCCACGGCAGGCGCGAGCACAAACGCCGCCGCGTCCCCCTCCGACGTGCCGCCGAAAAACGCCGCGCCGATGGCGGCAGCGAGCCCTTCGGTGCGCTGTACCAGAAAAGGCCGCTCCCCCGTCACGTCGCCCGTTTTGCGGTCGTAGAGCTTTTCCGTCGGCACGTTGGGGTGGCGGAACAGGCGGTCGGCGCGCACGCCGCCTTCCAGGTCGCCCTTTGCACCGTAGGCAATGCCGGTGCTGCGTTTGCTGGCGCGGCGCGCCACCAGGCCCTCGACTGGCTCGCCGGTAAGCGGGCAGACGCCCTCGCCGGCTTCATACCACAGCCAGTGGAAGGCCGTCATCCAGCCCAGCCCGGCCCGCAGCGTGATGCCGCCCACGGGTACGTCGGTGGTGGGTGGATTGGCCCAGAAAAGGCCATCGTAGTCGTCGGCGCGGAGGTGGCAGGAATCGGCGTAGGCGCCCGCGTGCTCCCGCTGCTGCTCGCGGGAGAGGACGTTGAGCCACACCGTCCGGCGCAGCCAGCAGGCTTCGCCCCCGGCAGGGTCGGTGACGAGAACGCGTACGGGCGTGTCGCCATTCGTGCCTTTCTGGTAGCCGCGCCCGCCGGTACCCTCGTAAAACGTGTTGCGGGCAAAGAGGAATAACCCGGCCTGTTCGGGCGGCACGGCCCAGTCGGCGTCGGCGCGGCAGAGAAACTGGCGGTCGCCTTTGGGCGCGATGAAAACGGCCACGTCGAGGCTTTCGGCCTTTTTCTCGTCGAACGGGGCCGGGGCCTGCATAAAGCGCGGGCCGTCTCCCGTCAGGGCGAAATAGGCGCGCAGCGGGGCGATTTTCTCCTCGAACGCCGCTTCGCTCATCGGCGCGGCCAGGTGCGCGGCCAGCTCCGCCGTCGTGTCGGGCTCGAAAGCCACCTGGGCGAGATAGCTCAGCAGACCCAGGGCGGCCACGTCGTAAAACGCCTGGGCGTAGTCAGGCGCGTAGGCGGCGTCGGGCTCGGTGATGATCTCGCGGAAGCTTTTCGAGACGCGCTCGCCACCGGGCGTGCGCAGCCGGAAGCGCTGGTGTTCGAAAACGTTGAGGGCTTCGGTCATAGCTGTTCGAGTGGGACGGGTTCGGAGGAGAGAGGGGTGGCGGGCGTGCGGGCAACCGTGAGGCCCGTTTCGGCGTCGTAGCGCCCCGCCACGGATGGCGTGGCAAAGGTGCCGTCGGGGCCGAGCAGCACGAAAAGCCGGCTGTCGTAGGGATGGGTGGCGCGCCACCACGCGTAGAGGGGGGCAAGCGCGGGCGGCGGGGCCGCCTCCTCCGGACGCGGGCCGTACCACGGAAAGCCTACCGAGGCCAGCGCGACGGCTTCCTCGGCGTCGAGCCGGGCGCGCCAGTCGTCGTCGGCAGGCGCGGCGAGGGGCGTGGTGCTGCCGATGGGCACGGGGCCGCCGGGCGTGTCGCGGAAAAGCGTGGCGGCAGCGGTGTGCGCGCCGTAGCGTGTGGTGAGGGCCACGTACTCGCCGGCATCGCTGCGGTCGTGGCGCGGGCTGCGCATGGTGGGCATCTGGTCGGGCGCCGTCAGCAGCGTGCGCAGCGCCGCGCGCGTCATCGTCGCCCGGCGTTTGCCGAGGCGCTCGCGGGCTTCGCGGAGGGCATCGGCATCAGCGCCCAGCTTCCGGGCCGTCCACCCTGTTTCGTCCTCGTCGTAGAGTTCGGCTACAAGGGTGCGGCAGGCGCCGGGCAGCGTCCAGCACGGGTAGGCGCGCACCAGCCACGCCGACCGCGCCAGGATGTCGGCGTCGTACACGTACGCGCTGGCGCCGAAGTTGAGGCGGCGGCGGCCGTCAGCGTCGGGTAGGAGCACGCCCAGGATGGGCGCGCTGTGGCCGTGCCGGCGTCCGGGCCTGCTGTGGCGGTGGAGGCGCCCGGCGCGTTGCAGCAGCAGGTCTATGGGGGCGAGGTCGGAGAGCATGGCGTCGAAATCTACGTCCACGCTTTGCTCGGCCACTTGCGTTGCCACGACCACGTGCGCGGCAGGCCGCTGCGGGTTGTCGGGCGCTGGTCCGCCGAACCGCTCGAGCAGCTTTTCCTCCTTTTCGTTGCGGTCGGCGCGGGCAAAGCGGGCGTGCAGCAGGCTGGTTTCGACGCCTGCCGCCCGGAGCATCTCGGCCGCCTGCTGCGCCTCGCGGACGGTGTTGCGGATCCACGCGATGCAGCCGCCTTTTGCGTAGGCCGCCTTTACCCATGCCACGCCCGCCCGGGTGCGCGCGTCGGCATCGGCGCCGGTTTCGATGGGTTCGACCTGCACGCACACCGCGCGCGCTGCCTCCGGCTCCGGGTCGGGCAGAACGGTTACAGGCGCCGTGCCGACGCCGTGGAGCAGCTGGGGATACGCGTCGGAAGGGGGCGCCGCCGCAGCTCCGTAGGCGGCCAGCAGGCGGGCGCGCAGCCCGGCGGGCAGCGTGGCCGACAGCAGGATTACCTTCGCGCCCAGGGCGCCCAGCCAAGCGAGGAGGTGTTCGAGGATGGCGCCCATGTACACGTCGTAGGCGTGCACCTCGTCGAGGACGACGACCTTGCGCGCCAGCCCGAAAAGGCGCACAAAGCCGTGCCGGACGCCCATCGCTCCCAACAGCGCCTGGTCAATGGTACCCAGCCCGAGCGGGGCCAGCAGGGCGCGCTTAGATGGCTGCACCCACGTCGGGGCGACAACTTCGGAGGGCGGCGCCGGGTCGTCGGGGCGGGCGCGGCGCGCCTTTTCGTAGAGGCTGCGTCCCGTGGCCTCGCGCAGTGCCCGGTAGGCGGGGAAATAGCTTTTCGCGCCGTGGGCGAGCACGAGCGCCAGGTTCTCGCCCTCCACCAGGCGGGCGCCGAAGCGCTCGACGCGGCCATACAGCGCGTTGGCCGTTGCCTGCGTGGGCAGGGCCACGTACACCCCTCCCGCGCTGCCCCCGCGCAGCGCCCCGGCGGCCAGCAACAGCGCGATCTCTGTTTTGCCCAGCCCCATCGGCGCCTCCACGACGGCGATTTCCGGCCCCGCCGCCTGCCCGAACGGCAGGGCGCACGCGGCGGCCTGGAAGCCCGGACGCGGCTGCCAGCGCTCGCCCTCGGGGCTGAAAAGACTGGCAAAGTCGGGCGGTACGCGGTAGCTGGCCAGCAGCCCGGCCTTTCGCAATGCCTTCCGCGCCGTCTCGTCTCGCCGGTGCCGTTCGACGTATGCGCGGGCGTCGGCGCGGCTCTGCACGCCGGGCGCGAACGGAAACGTGTCCGCGTTCGAGCCGAACCAGTCCGCGACGGAGACGAAGCCGGCGGTGAGGAGCAGAAAGGCCGGCGGCGGGTCGGGTGGAAGCGCCGGGACGGGGCCGAAGTGGTGCGCAAGCTCGTCGAGGAGGGCAGGCACGAGCGCGCTGAACGGGGCTTTGCCCAGCACGGCGTCGTCGAAGCTCAGCGCTTCGTCGGGGTAGAGTGTGCCGTGGTGCCCCGCACCCACGCGCAGCAGCGGCCCCAGCGAGAGCCACGCCCGGTCTATGCCCCCGGGAAAGGCGCCCAGGTAGTCCGCCTCGGCAAGCGTCGTGAAGAGGCGTCCGGTGCCCGCGCCGTGGTCGAAGCCTTTGCCGCTGGGCACCGGGCCGCGCCAGGCGGAGCCGTAGCCCCGCGCCCATCCCCGCTCGGACTTTGCCTGGAAGGCCGGAAACAGCTTTCCCACGTCGTGCGCAGCGGCGGTGAGCACGAGCGCGCGGCGCAGGGCTTCGGCGTCGGCCTCGGGCCAGAGCGCGCAGAACCGCCCGAACAGGTTTTCGTCCTCGCGCAGCCACCCCTCGGCCACCAGCCCCACGTCCAGCAGGTGAAGCGGCAAGGGGTGGTGCTGCCACGCTTCGGGCGCGAAGCCTTCGTCGCGCTCGTTCGTCTTGGCCCACAGCGAATACAGTAGCTGTTCGGGAGTCACGGGCGGGCGGGCCCCCGTCCCGTGCGGCGCATCGTGATCTGCTCGCTGATGACGTCGAAAGACTGGCGCACGCCCGCGCCCGTGGCGGCAAAGCCTGCCGCGTCTTCGCGCGCGATGCCCACCCTTTCGGCGGCGGCAAAGGCGTCCTGGTTGGCGGCCAGAAAGACGAACTCCCAGCC